>JAJONK010000395.1 GCA_021323355.1 Deltaproteobacteria bacterium | reverse complement strand
CCACCCTATGATCTACACGAACGAAGGTTGGCAATGGCGACGGAAGATCACCCGATGGAGTATGCCAACTTTGAAGGGATTATTCCCGCAGGTGAATACGGTGGCGGGACCGTGATGGTCTGGGACATTGGAACTTACGAGCTCATTGATGGAAATTTTTGGAAAGGAAAAATTCATGTTCTTCTAAACGGCAAGAAGCTCAGGGGTGAATGGGTGCTTGTGAAAGGGAATGACCGCAACGGTAAAGGAAATGTTTGGTATCTCATTAAAGCCGGCTCTGCAATGAAGCGCATCTCTGAAAAGAAAGACAATTCTTCGGCGTTGACACGCCGAAGTCTTGGCCAGATTGCCAAAGCGGAGGACGCCGTCTGGCACAGCAACAGAACTGCGGCAAAGAAGATCGCGACAAATAACGGCGCCGGGATTTCGGCTATCGAGTTGCCCGAGATACGCATCAGGTTCGTCGAGCCGATGCTGTCCGAGACCGTCGAGGAGTTGCCGGAGGATTCTGACCGATGGAGTTATGAAATAAAGCTTGACGGCTATCGTTGCCTGGCCCTACGCGATGAAAGTGGCGTAAAGCTGTACTCGCGAAAAAAGAATTTGCTGAATTCGCGTTTTCCGACCATCGTAAAAGCACTCGAAAGCGTAGAACCGGGAATGATCCTCGATGGCGAAATAGTGGCTCTCGATAATAGCGGTAGACCGTCATTCAATCTTCTGCAGAATTTTCGCTTCACCGCCAAACAGATTCATTTCTATGTGTTCGACCTTCTAGCCCAGGGGTATAAAAATCTTATGGGCGTTGCCCTCGAGAAAAGGCGTGAGTTGTTGGGCATCTTGTTGGAAAACATTGCCGATCCTATAAGGATGTCGGAAAGCATCGACGGCTCACCGAAAGAGATCGTTGCCGCGGCAAAGCACTTATCGCTGGAGGGCATTATTGCCAAAAGGAAAGATTCGCTATATCAAGCCGGAAAGCGGAGCCGGTCTTGGCTCAAGTACAAGATAAACAAGGTTCAACCTTTCGTCATCGGAGGATACACACCAGGTAATCCGTTCGACGCGCTCATTGTCGGCTACTATGAAGGTGATAGCTTGTTGTACGCTGCGAAGGTAAGAAATGGCTTTGTGCCCCGTGTCAGACGGGAGATCGCCCAAAAGTTTGCCGCCCTCGAGGAGAACTCGTGTCCATTTGCCAACCTGCCTGAGAAAAGACGCACTCAGTGGGCGTTAACACGTGAGGAGATGAAAAATTGCGTTTGGCTGAAGCCGCAGTTGATCGGCCAAGTTGAATTTGTTGAATGGACTCCGGACAAGCATCTTCGAGCAGCCAAGTTTGTTGGCTTGCGTGACGATAAAGATGCACGTGAGATTGTCTGCGAGGGGAATATAGTCCCAGACTGATCTAATCTCTTAATCAAATCGCCTTATAGGGCAATCGCTTCAACTTCTGGGTATCGGTTCCCTCAATGCGAATGAGCCCGGTTGCGGCGACTCGCTTGGGCGAATGCACTTCGCTCTCGTTATAAAGGTGCGCCATCCCGGGTTTGAGAGAGTAAACTTTCGTACGGCGCACTTTGCCGGGCTCGGCTTCGCTGGCAGGCTCAACAATTTCCCACTCGCTCATCTCCGTTTCCCCAAATGCCTGGCCGTATATCGCCCAGGAACTGCCGTGATCGTGAGGATTGGCTTCTTTAGCGCCCCGGTTCAAGTGGGCGCAGATGCAGAAACCGAGTTCCGGATCCTCGTAAATCACCTGACGATCGGGTGTGTTGTCGTTGATGTAGGTCGTGACGAACGTTTCATCTTTAAGAATCTGTTGAACGAGTTCGCGTATCTGTTCCCGGCCCGCCGGTCCGGGATCCGCTTTAAGAATTTGACGGCACTCAGAAGCAAACGACTCGAGGGTAGCTGGCATGATTAATCCTCCAATCCGGTCAGCTCTGTTTATCCTTAAGACAAATGGGCGTCAAGTCCTTTGCTTTACGCCATCCCGCAGCCTCAACGTAATGCACTAAACGCTCTCAAGCGTGGGCTGATCGAATGCATCTCCACGCAGATTGGGAATCTGGCTCGATAATAATTCCAATCTGTCTCCTCAGGGACACGTGATCATGCCTAGAAAAGCGATATGCGCTATGCTAATTTCTCTGGCAATAAGCGTTGGATCTCAGCCTGAGAGGATCGATTTCTATACTGTTCCAGGAAATCCCGATGTGCTCGTGAGGTCAATGTGGTTTGCCAAGCGCCCGTAGCTCAATTGGACAGAGCACCAGACTACGAATCTGGGGGTTGGGGGTTCAAATCCCTCCGGGCGCGCCAAGAAACAAGGACTTACCTATAAAATTTCATCCATCAAATCAGCCGATCTGTCCAAAATGTGTCCATCCGCCTAAATGACAGAGCTTGAAAAACGATTTCGGAGCTTCATCGCCAGCTGTCCAGATTGCAAGATTCTGGATGATGGCAATTCCAATCCAGAGGGCGGGATAGCTGACTTTTTGATCAACGGTGATCGCGTTGTGGCGGAACTGAAATGCCTCGCGACTGACAAACTCGACGCGCTTCAGCGGTTAGCAACGGAGTTGATCGAGACCAGGGACCTAGCTATCTATGGAGAAATTCCATCGATAGGATTGTCGAAGACCAGCAGGACCGTTCCTCTCTGAAAAGAAAAGCGATCCTCACGATCGCCGGTCGCCTGCAGGATGACTTTAAGGACGCCAATAATCAGATCAAAAACACTAAGAGCCGATTGGGGTTAACGGACAGTCATGGACTGTTGATTTTAGCAAATACGTCTAACCGGCCGCTTGACCCTGAGCTGGCGCATGATTTTTTGTCATTTGTCTTTAACAAACGTAAAGAAAAGGATGGCCCTCCAATCTGCAGTTCTATCGATTGTGTCCTCTATTTGCCGCAGCTTCATACGCTGGGGCGATTACCAGACGGAGGAGGTCTCCAGCCGGCGATGCCGCTCTTTCGCGATGAACGTGTTGAGTACGAACCTGTTAGGCGGTATCTCGTAAACACATTTTTGAAGAAATGGGCCGCTTTTAATGGTCAGCGCTACTTCGTTACTGACCAACCGTTTCCTGAAACCAAAGACTTCTCTAACGCACCATTGCGAAGTCTCGACACAGCGGCTAAGCAGAGCCAGCGGGCTTGGTATACTCAGCCGCATTTTGTTACACCGCGAAGGTGTCTGGAGTGTGGAATTGGCATAGAGTGTCCACCGGTCGGGGAGCGGATGTATACCGATAAACCTCAACCGAATTGCTTCGTTCTATTCTTTGTTTGCCCTAGCTGCCATCAAGTCGCCGAAGTTCAAGTAGCGGATCTCGGGGTGGATCGTCAAGGCAACATCGTCAACCTTCACCCTTGGGCTGGCACGCAAGCCGATTTGACGGCTGCAAATTGGCGGGATTTCATCCGGCACCTATAAGGGACGATTTGGTGGCCGTATCCATTTCACCAACTCCAGGGCCTACGATTCTGAGCGGCGAGACTGGTAAACTCGCGGCGTCGCACGTACCGGGTCGTCGTAATATAGCCGCCCATGCTGGGGTATACAGAAGATTTGTCTCCGCTCCTTTGCGGCAAAAAACTGCTGACAGTATGGGCATCGCCTAAGAAGGTCCAGCT
>JAJONK010000394.1 GCA_021323355.1 Deltaproteobacteria bacterium | reverse complement strand
CTGGAGATGCGCCTTCAATGTCCGGCACTCGATCTGGGGCTATATCACCAGAGGGTTAGTGATCGTCAACGTTCTAATCTTTTTTACGGTTTTCTTTGGCAGCATGGTCACTGAGATCCGCAAGCCGCAGCCGGCAAAGGCCGAGGACGTATGGCAGCACCACCCTTCTGTGACTTTATCATAAGAACGACGTTGTGACTTCATTGGCGATGGACTGCGCCATTAAACTAGGGTTGCAAAGCCATTCTCAAGGAACTCAAGCACGTACTCCTAGATCTCGGAAGATCCTCCATTCCTCACCTAGCTTAGCGCTTGTCGCCCACGGCGCATATTGTACGTTGAAATCCCCGGCTGATTGCAAGGCCTCAATCGATTTTAGATTTTGGATTTTCGTTTTTAAATTGGTCGATCATCGTATTACTTTATCAGCTCTCGCCAAAACATTTGGTGGAATGATCACGCCGATCTGTTTAGCGGTTTTGAGATTAATCACCAGTTCGAACTTCGTAGGTTGCGCCACGGGTAGATCAGCTGGCTTGGCACCTTTGAGGATTTTGTCGACGTAATATGCAGCGCGCCGGTTTATTTCGGCGTCATCTGCTGCGTAGGAGATCAAGCCCCCCGCTTCGACATAGTCGCTCCTCTCGAACATCGAAGAGAGTCGATGCTTTATCGCAAGCTCCGCGATCCGCTTCTGGAATCGATAAAACAGAGCATCCCTCACTGTAATCAGCGCCGTCACTCGCTCCTTACCCGCACTGTTAAAGGCTGCCGCAAAGTCAGGGTTCTGAGTTTGCACATTCAGCGAGTGAACTTCTATCTTTAGAGGACGCGCAGCAGCCTGGTATTCTGTAAAACGAACCGCTGCGCCCGGAGAGTCCGCTTCCAAGAGAAATCCGACACGCGATGTGGTCGGCACCACTTCCTTGAGTAATTCCAGTCGCTTGCCACTTAATTCTCGAGCCACAGAAGTAAGCCCGGTGAGATTTCCGCCCGGGTGCGCCAAGCTTTCGACGAGCCCGGTAGTGACCGGGTCCACTGTGGTTATGACGACAATCGGAATCGTTTTGGTGGCTTGCTTCGCTGCGCGGATTGCAGCTTGTCCCTGCCCGATGACAAGAACGTCGGGTTTGAGCTGTACGAATTCGGCGACGAACTTTAAGGCAGAGTCCGACCACCCCTCCGTGTAGCGAAATTCGACCTGGATATTTTTCCCCTCGATATAGCCGAGGTCTCGGAGTCCTTGCCGGAAAGCCTCCACGGAAGGATTCTTATGATCGGCAGCTCCGGCCAAATAACCGATTCGCGGAAGCTTTGCCGGCTGCTGCGCCCCAACCACAGCCCCCCAAGGGCGCATGTGAAAGCGATCGTGAAGATCCCCACCCATTGCAGATTTCGTATTTTAGATTTTGGCCTGTTCACAGCAAGAGATTCCGAACGGAATATTTTCCTAGACACCGCGCGAAATTCATTCATCCATGCCTGTCAGAAGAACTGCGGTTCCGGAGATAACCAATGCGAACAACTCGTTTCTGCTGCTGAGAAATGAAGGATCTCTATTCATTTGATTATCTTGTCCACCCTTGCCAGCACATTGAGGGATCGTAGCCCTCTGCCTTGGCAGCTTGGAGTTGATCGCCGGCTCAACTCCGTCGTTGTCAGACCTGCACTTCCAGCGGTCGCGTCTCATCAAAGTTCTCCCTTTTCAGGCTGTCCACCACTTGGCAATTATCGGTCAGTATCTCGACACCTGCTCACTTGACATAAGTAGCTACCGGAAGCTACATTGCTCTTTATGAGAGCCGTAGGCCTAAAGGTACTAAAGAACAAGCTCAGCGAATACGTGCGGCTTGCGGAGCAGGGTGAAACCGTGCTCGTCACCGACCGCGATCGTGTGGTCGCGGAGTTGTCGCCGCCCCAGAAAAGCCGGAGCCCTATGTTGGCCGACGCCGTGCTAGCTGAAGCTGTACGGCAAGGCTGGATCACTCCACCCAGCATGCCATTTGGGGGTCCTCCGCCACGGAAGCCGGTAATGTTACTTCGGGATCTCATCCGGGATTTGGAGCGTGATCGGAGCGATCGTTGATTTATCTCGATACTTCCGTTGCGCTGGCTCACTTGCTGGCAGAAGACCAAGCGCCCCCCGAACGGCTTTGGCGCGAGGTTTTGATCTCCAGTCGACTGCTTGAATATGAAATTTGGACTCGTATTCATGCGCGTAAGCTCACTCATACACATTCCGAGGACGTCCGTTCACTCCTGGGCCGCGTTGCTCTCGTTGAGCTCTCACCGGCAGTACTCGCCCGGGCTTTGGAACCGTTTCCGAAACCGGTCCGAACGCTGGACGCGCTTCACGTCGCGTCTATTGATTTTCTGCGCCGTCACGGACAATCCGTAAGGCTCGCGAGCTATGACAGCCGGCTCACCGAGGCGGCCCGCGCCGTCCGGATTCCTCTCTATAGGCTGTAACCACAAAGTCTCTCGTCTTAGTCTGTTCTCATTTAGTTACCTTGTCCGCTCGCGCCAACACCTGCAGCGGAATCCCTTTCAATTCTGAATTTTTTGGATTTTGATTCGCATTGCAGAATCATCGAATAACCTTGTCCGCTCTGGCTAATACATGTGGCGGGATCATCAGGCCGATCTGCTTGGCGGTTTTGAGATTGATGACCAGTTCGAACTTCGTCGGTTGCTCCACGGGTAGGTCAGCTGGCTTGGCGCCTTTGAGGATCTTGTCGACCATCGATGCTCCACGCCTGTAGGGCTCGACGCGGTCGTGCCCGTAGGACATCATGCCGCCGCTGGCGGCATAGTCTCCGCGAGGGTATATCGCCGGCAATCGACTTTTCACTGCCAGGTCCGCGATATATTTCTGATTGGAAGCCGCTAACGGGTACTGCGCTACGGCAAGAGCGGTGCTACGCGCCCTGACTGCCTCCTTGAATCCGCTCTCGAATTGGTCGGGGCTCCTTATTTCCATCGAATGAAGTTGCAGACCGAGTTCTCTCGCCGGCAGTTGGCTCTCCTTCCACGTTTGCGTGGAACCCGAATCATACGGGTTCCATAGGACCGCAACGCGAGAGAGCTTGGGAATGATTTCCTGGAGTAACTCCAATCGCTTACCAGCTAAAACCGACGAAATGATGCTGAAGCCTGTCATGTTTCCCCCCGGCCGGGGCAAGCTATCAACCAGGCCGACTGCAACAGGATCACTCACGCTCAAGAAAACGATTGGTATGGTTCTCGTGGCGTTCTTGAGCACTCGGGCAATACTCCCAGAGGCCGTGACGAGTACGTCAACTTTGAGACGGATCAGCTCATCAGCGAGGGCGGGAAGCCGATCAGGCCTACCTTCGCTGTATCGATACTCGATCGTTAAGTTTTTACCCTCAACATAGCCCAGATCAGCGAGAGCTTGCCGAAAGAACTCGCGCCCGGAGCCTGCGCCACCCTCTCCGAGCCAGCCGATTTTCGAGATCTTCGATGTTTGCTGCGCGTTGAGGGGCAACGCTAGCGTAAAGAGCAAAACTAGCAGCGTCAGACAAAAGCTTGTTTGTCTGTTTATTCCTCCAATCCGAAAACTTGTCCTGAATGAAAATAAAAGATCTCGATTCACTTGATCACCCTGTCCGCTCTCGCTAGCACGTTGGGCGG
>JAJONK010000393.1 GCA_021323355.1 Deltaproteobacteria bacterium | reverse complement strand
TATCTTTGGATATATAATCGGCAAAAGATCAGGAGGTAGGATCATGGCAACCACAACGGAGCGCCCTCTCGCTGACGCGCTCACCGCAATCAAGACGCGGCGCTCGGTGAAGGAGTACAATCAAACCGAAATTCCTCGGGAGTGGATCGAGGAGCTGCTCGACGCCGCGCACTGGGCGCCCAACCACAAATTGACCCATCCCTGGCGTTTTCACGTGTTCACCGGAGAGGGGCGCGAGCGCTTGGTCGCGGCGCGACAAGCGGCAGTACGTTCGGCCGCGGAGAGAAAGGGTGAGCAGGTGAGCGAAGACGCCCTCAATTTCGCTCGGGCGAAGTGTTTTTCGTCCCCGGTCGTGATCATCGTTTCCATGGTGGGCGATGAGAAAAAAATCGTTGACCAGGAGAACTACGCGGCGTGCTGGTGCGCGATCGAGAACCTGCTGGTCGCGGCGAACGCGCGAGGCCTGGGCAGCTATCCCAGCACGGGCGACTGGATCGACCAAAACTTCGTTGGCCCGGTTCTCGGACTCACCGAAAAAGAGCGGCCGGTGGCGTGCATTTTCCTGGGGTACTCCGAGCAGAAGACGATGGCCAAGCGCCTGCCGGTGGAGCGCCATACCACCTGGTACACCGAGCCCTGAAATGTTTTCGAAAAGTTCAAGACGTTCAAGCGCTTCGCTCAGCTGAAGATATTATAAAAACGTGGTTCCACACGTTCCAAAGGTTCCAGTGGTTCCAAACGTTCAATCTCCTGGATACAGTCCGAGGCCCGTTCATCACGGGGCTCGGACCATTCCAGACGTTCCAATTGGCCAACTGTTCAGCGGTACAGGTCGGTCGCACTTTTTCCCATTGCAGCGCAGCCGTTCGATTTGCTCCTGCCAATAGTGCTCGGGTGCCGAATTTAGAAAACGCCCTTTGAAAGCGCTGACGTCCCACGGAAACCGCCGTTGAAGACTTCAAACCAACAGTAAGAATGGCACGATTACGAATGCGCCATTTTTCGAAGTAACAATATTTGCCGCCGGTAGCAGTCGCCGGCAATTCGCTGGAAAGGTGCAACATGACCGAAGTTTTGCCTGCCGCTGAAAACGATACCGGCACTGCGCCGCGTGCATCGTCCAACATTCGCCATCTCTGCCGGATGGAGCTTGCGGGGGGAGGCCAGATCGTCATCGACGGAAATTATGCTTATGTCGGCCATCAACACCGGCCGAATGGAACGACGATCCTCGACATTTCCGACCCGCGCAAGCCGAAGATTCTCAGCACTCTCAAGCCCAATCATCCCTGGTCGCACTCGCACAAGGCGCGGATCGTCGGCGACCTCATGGTCGTCAATTCCGAGTTTGAGCGCGGCGACGGCCGCCTCTCGGAATATCCGGACGGCGGCTTTCGCATCTATGACGTCAAAGACCGAACCAACCCTAAGCTTGTGAGCTTCGTAAAAACGCACGGCAAGGGTGTGCATCGTTTCGATATCGACGAGAAATACGCGTATATCTCGACCGAAATGGAAGGCTACATCGGTAACATTCTGGTCATCTATGATATCGGCGATCCATCGCGGCCGGTGGAGGTCTCGCGCTGGTCGATGGAGCGACAGAACGTGGCGGGCGGCGACGAGCCGCACCCGAAGCGGGCCCAGCATCGCCTGCACCATGCGCTGCGCTGCGGCACCGAGATGTACGCCGGCTGCTGGATGTCGGGCATCTCGATCATTGACGTAACCAACATCAATGCCCCGCGTACGCTGTCGCGCTACGAGTATGACCCGCCTTGCCCCGAGCCGACCCACACCTTCCTTAAGGTGCCGCACCCGATCGGCGGCAAGCGCATCGCAGTATCCACCGAGGAGGAACGCTCGCAGCGGGGCGCCGATGCAGGCAAGCCGCACGCGCCGCTGCGCACCTGGGACGTTAGCGATCCGACCAATCCGAAGCTGCTGTGCTCGTACTACCTGCCGGAGTCCGCGACGCCTTACTCCGCGGGCAAGGTCCGTTTCGGCACGCATCAGCTACGCGAGAAGGTGGACAAGGACAATCTTCTCTATGTCACCTGGTTCGCCGGTGGCCTCCGAATCTTCGACATCAGCGAACCGGCGAATCCCACGGAGCGGGGCTATTTCATTCCAAAACCAGGGGACGGGGTTGCGGCGCCGCTAACCAACGACATCTTCAAGGATGACCGCGGTCTTCTATGGGTGACCGATAAGGAGCGCGGCCTCGACGTCATCGAATATCAAAATTGAGCCGGAAGCCCGGCACACAACTAAATGCTGTCTCGTCCTGCCTCGCGAGTCGAGGCAAGTTCAAATTCGTCGGGGCTCCAGCTAGTGTCAGGTCATATCGCAATAACAGATGCTGAATGCCATGTGCGGCACCGTGGCACGAAGCCGAGAGTGGATTTGCCGGGGCGTTTTACCATGTGATCTGTCTGGGCAATCAACGGCTGGTCATTTTTCGCAGTGACGCGGATCGTAAGTATTACCTTGAGCGGTTGGAGCCAGTATCGTGAGCTATAGCTGAAGGTATATGCCTTACGCCTCATCCGCTTGGTGCGGCAAGATTTAACGATTATCGTGCGATGGGGTATTGGTATATTAGAGAGATCGTCGGAGGTGATGCATGCGTTATCTTTCTCGACGTTTGAAACTCTGCCTTTCAATTTTCCTGATTCTCTGTTTTTCCAGTATAGAGCATGTCTTCGCTGATGATGTTGTCCTTATGTCTTATGGCGGACACAACGAGACTATCGGACCGTACTGGGTGGCCGTCGATAAACGGCTTTATCAGAAACACGGTATCGACGCGCGCTTGCTGCAAGTGCGCAATGCGCAGATCAGTTTGACCGCTCTCATATCCGGCGAAGTACCGATATTTCTCCCTTCTATCGCAAACGTTCTGAGCGGCGTATCGGCTGGTGCCAAGCTCGGCTGCGTTGCCTTTCCGATCAAAGGCGTTTCGCGCGAATTGGTAGTGCGCAAGGACATCGATTCGCTGGAAGCGTTGCGCGGCAAGACCATTGGCGTGCAAAGTATCGGCGGCGGTTTTTGGCTGCAAACTATGATGTTGCTAGACGCAGTGGGCGTGGACCCCGATAAGATTGGTATGAAAATGCGCGTGATTGGCGAGGAGGCGACTATCGTGCAGGCTTTGGTGAGCGGCAACGTCGATGCCGCAGTGGTCACTTTGCCCTCGGCGCAGGTGGCCAAGCGCGGCGGCGCCCGCACTTTAGTCAGCACTGCGGATTTGCGTATCTCCCTGCAAACCGTCGGCTTATGCGGCCGCAACGAGCGCATCGCCAACTCACCGGAGCTGATGACGCGGCTCGCCAGAGGCATGGTTGACGGCATTGTTTATATTCTTGATCCGCGAAACAAAAAAGAGGTTAGCGCGGTTTTGAAGAAGCACCTACGGCTGAGCGCCGATGAAGACGCGGAGACTTCTTATCATTCTCTCAGAACCATAATTAGTCTCGACATCGCGCCGGACCTTGCGGCATTTAAAAACGTGCAGAGAATTGCCGCTCGGGTCAACCCCAAGATCGCCCAAGTCGACGTCAACGAAGCGATCAACCTGAGCGTCGTGAAGACGCTCGAAGATAGCGGCTACTTAGCCGAGGCAAGAAAAAAAGTTGCGCTCGCCCGCTAATGTCCTG
>JAJONK010000392.1 GCA_021323355.1 Deltaproteobacteria bacterium | reverse complement strand
TATCAGCGGCGCCTACATCGGCATCTGGGCCGCTCGCGAAGCTGGTTTCTTCGCTAAGGAAAATTTAGATGATCAGATTATTTTTATTCCCAGCGCGACGCAGCTTTCCCAGGTGATCGTCGCGGGTGACGTGGACATCGCTTCGTTGGGCGGCGGCCCGATCATGGCGGCTGCAATCAGCGGCGCCGACATGAAGATCATCGGTAACAACGTTAATAAGATGATCTTCTCGATTCATACCAAGCCTGAAGTGAAAAGCATCGGAGAACTGCGCGGCAAACGTATCGGCGTGACGCGATTCGGTTCCAGCTCCGATGTTTCCGCCCGTTACGCGCTGCGGAAACACAACCTCGACCCGCAAAAAGATGTCGTCCTTCTTCAGCTGGGTGCCATGACGTCGATCTTTGGCGCCTTGAAGTCCGGCGCTATCGATGCGGCGTTGGTTTCGCCACCGACACAATTTCTTTCCGAGAGCTTAGGTTTCAAAGAACTGGTAAGCGTCACGGACATGGACTATGCCTATCCGAATCCCGCGATGGCAGTGCCGGGCTCCTTGATCCGCAACAAACCCGATTCCATCGACCGCTTCATGCGCGCTTACGTGCGCGGTGTGCACCGCGCGAGAACCGCTCGTGAGTTTGCTATCAAAACGCTGGCAAAGTACACCACCGTCACGGACCCGGTGCTGCTCGGCAAAACCTACGACTTTTACGTCGGTAAAGTGATCGAGCCGGCGCCTTACGTGAATATGGCAGGTCTGCAAAACGCCCTCGACGATCTGGCGCGATCGGTACCGGCGGCGAAAACCGCCAAGCCTGAACAGTTTGTTGATATGCGTTTTCTTGAAAGGGTGGAAAAAAGCGGTCTGCTCAACGAGCTTTACAAGAAGCCATGATTGTTCCAAATGTTCCAGCAGTTCCAAACGTTCCCGGGGCTGGGAAGCAAACGCGACTCCTGACGATCTGTTTAGATGGCTGAAACAGCTGGAACCACTGGAGCTTATGGAACGCTCGAAGAATCAGACATTCACCCGATGCATGTCCCGGGTTCGCGATGCCGCAGCAGCGCCGGCTGGAAAAATCTTATCCAAACGCGCCAGATCCTCCTGCGTTAACCTGAGTTCGATCGCTTTTACGTTTTCTTCCAGGTGATGCCGCGTCTTGTTGCTTGGGATTGGAATGATGTCGTTGCCTTGCGCCATCAAGCAGGCCAAGGCGATCCGCTCGACAGCACTGCTCTGAGCTGCGCGATGGTTCCTACAAAACGCCCTTGCAGGTTTGTGTTGCCGTGTCATGGCGCAGCGCCGTGAAGGTTCGGATTGTGTTTTGACTATCGCCGAAAGATCTGTCGATACTCTTCTTTCTTTTTTGAGTATTGATCCGCCGTCATCGAGACCACTTGGACAAACCTACCGGCGACTTGCTCCGCGCCCTCGATGGGCGGATAAATGCCCGGGCGATTGACGAACTCACCCACGTTGGCCATTATCTCCGAGCTCTCCTGGCCGAGGAAATAGTCGACGAAAAGCCTTGCCGCATTGGGATGCGGCGCTTTGTTGGTGAGACCGATGTAATTGCCGTCGCCCAAATATACAGGAAGTCCTTTCACGTAATCCATCGGTGCGCCTTTTCGATTCCACAGATGAACATACTTCACGTAGGCAACACCCAAGGGCACTTCTCCCGAGGCGATGCGCTCGCCCACCGGCACCATTGAATCCAGCATAAGCGGCTCCAAAGCGGCGAGCTTTTTGATCCACTCATTGGCTTTCTGAGTCGAGCCGAAGACGAAATGGAGACTTGAGAGCCAGTCGATAGTGGTATCGTGGAGAGTCGGATTCCCCATGGCAATCTTTCCTTTCCACTTGGGGCTGACGATATCCTCGTAAGATTTTGGCGCATCCTCCGGCTTAATCATGTTTTTGTTGTAGATGAAGCCGATGATCACGCTGCGATAGTTGGGGCCAAAGAAGTCGTCAATCAATTTCTTGTCATACTCTTTCGCCGACGGTGACACGTAACGAGCCAAGAGTCCTTTCTCTTTGTTGATGAACTTCATCGGCTCCGCTGTGGTGTAAACGACATCCGAGCTCATTTTACCGGTGCGGTGCTCGGTGGTGATTCGATCAATGATCACCGTAGACGAGCCGCGGAAGTAGTTGGTCTTAATGCCATACTTCGCCTCGAATCCCTTGTTGATGGCCGCGGCGACGTCATTTTCGAGCGATCCAAAAACGACGACCTCGGCTTCTTTCTTGGCGGCCTGGATGAGATCTGGAGTTTGCGCGCAGGTTGGTTCGGAGAATACCATCAACAACGCCACGAGCAAAAACAATTGTGTCATGCCAAAGCACGCTGTTCGACAAGATTTCATGACCTCCTCCGTTGCGCTTGGCCGGCGCTTCGAAATCAAGAATCAGAAGCCACAAAGAGCACGCGCTCGGCCGGCAAATCCAATGGCAACCGGTCCCAGCTGTCGCCCTGATCCACGCTCACCAGTATGTCCCCATGTCCTTTCTGCGTGGCGTCTGCCGAGCGGCCGCGCGAGACCGCGCCGAGACCGGCATAAACGATAGACGGATCTTCCGGATGTTGCGCCAATGCCCAGACCATCTGCTGCATGTTTTCCGGGAGCCACTTTCCCACCCCGACACGCTCCCAATTCCCGGCAAAATCGCGGCTACGAAAAACCGCGCCCTGAGCGCGCTCCGGGCGATCCCAATAACCAGGCGACTTGTCTGCCGTGGCCACCAGCATCGTCGGCGTGGCGCCGGGCAAAAAAACAAAATCGTGGAAGTAGTCGCGCGAGAATCCCTTCTCGGCGCGCTGCCAACCCTGGCCCGGATCGCTAGCTTTAAAAAATCCTCGAGCAGTAGCGACGAAATAGAGATCTTTGCGGCTGGGCGCACTGCTGATGTGATGGACATCCAAATAGTCAATGCCACCGCTGACATCCTGCCAGGTGTTGCCTCGGTCAAAGCTGCGGATGATCCCGCCATGTTCCAAGCAGACGTGGAGAATCTTAGGATCATCGGGGTGGACGAAGATATGGCGTACATGCTCTCTGTGCGGCGGCCGTGGATAGCTCCATTTGGCTTTGACTTGTGAAGGCAGATCCTGAACGCCCGTCAATTCCTCCCAGCTCTCGCCGCCATCCTCGCTGCGGTACAGGTGAATCGGTTCGATACCCACATAGATGACTTGCTCATCCGTGGGATCGACGGTTACGGCGCGGACGTTGCCTTCGAACACCCGGCGCCAACTCTTACCGGCATCGTCGGTGCGATAGAGGCCATCTTGGGTGACACCGAGATAGACGACGTTGGGTCGACTGCGGAGCCCGTCGATGGAATCGATGGTGCCGGTCTCGAAAGAAACGGCCACACGCTTCCAGGAACCGTTTTGGGAACGCCAGACGAACAATCCCTCTTGGGTACCGGCATAGATTCGTACTGAACTTGGCATGACAGAAACTCCTTTTCCATCGCAAGATTCGTTTCGCCCCTTGTCGGTTAGTGACTTGGACAGGCTTTGGAGTAATGGAGGGGTGGAGTCCTGGAATCCGAGTATCGTCCGTCCACAAAACTCCACTACTCCAGGCACATCACTCCAATCTTACTCTTCCGCCAATTCTTTGACCGCCGCCAGTACTTCGCTATAGGT
>JAJONK010000391.1 GCA_021323355.1 Deltaproteobacteria bacterium | reverse complement strand
GAGTCGAGGGTCTAATTTCGATCAGCGGCGTGAAATTCACAGAGGCGCGGTACGTGGCTGAAAAAGCAGTCGATGCGGTCTTTACAAAATTAGGAAAGGAACCACCAAGATCGATGACCGCGGTCACGCCGCTCCATGACGGCCAAATTCGAGACCTCAGCAATTACTTAACTGAAGAGAGCCGGAGGATGTCGTGCCATTTGAGCGCAGAGATCGTCAGGCTGCTTATTTCTCATTACGGTTCCGCCTATTCCGGGATCGTCAAATATCTCGGTGACTGTGCTGCCTCTCGCGACGGGGCGACCGATGACTCTCTCGTGATCGAAGCCGAAGTTCGCTATGCCATCAAAGAGGAGATGGCGGAAAAATTAGCAGACGTTCTTTTTCGGCGCACGACGCTCGGGCAGGCTGGGAACCTCACAGAAAGGTCCCTTGGGTTAGCAGCCGCCGTCATGGCACGCGAGTTAGGCTGGAGCGAAGAAACAATCGCCAGAGAGATGGACGAGGTTAGAGCGGTTCTCCCGCATATCCCTTTTGAAAGAGGAAAAGCTGCGTGAAACCGACCCGGGTGTTAGTAACTGGAGCTACCGGATTTACAGGGGGACACCTTTGCGAGCGGTTAGTGAGGGAAGGCGAATCTGTCCGTGCATTGGTGCGTGATCCATGTCGCGCCAGCAGATTGAAACAGTTGGGTGTCGAACTTGCCTTGGGAGATCTGCGAGACCGCACTTCTGTAGAACGCGCTATGACAGGGACCGAGATCGTTTACCATGTCGGCGCTGAGTTCCGGCATGAAAACTTGTCTCGCAGCGAGATGAGAAAGGTCAATGTTGACGGCACGAGAAACATGTTGGATGCGGCGGTGAAAGCGGGTGTGCAACGTTTTGTCCACTGCAGCACCGTGGGTGTTCATGGTGATGTTAAAGATCCACCGGCCAACGAAAATACGCCTTATGCTCCGGGAGACGTTTACCAGGAATCGAAAACAGACGCCGAACGTTTGGTAGTGAAGTACGCTAGTGAAGCTCGGCTCCCGATTGTAATTTTCCGACCTGGAGGAATCTATGGTCCGGGCGATTTAAGGTTCTTGAAACTTTTTAAGGCAATCAGAAACAAAAGGTTCATTATGCTCGGATCGGGTCAGGTGCTGTATCAGGTTGTCTATATAGACGACTTGATTGATGGCATTCTCCTGTGTGGCAGGAAAGAAAATGCCGTAGGCAAGACATACATACTGACCGGAAACGAGCCGGCAACCCTCAATCAGCTTGTTAAAATGATTGCTGAGGCGGTCGGCGTTCGCGGCACCCGGCTGCGGTTTCCGGTTATGCCGGTATACCTCGCTGGGGCTATTTGTGAGCTGATTTGTAAACCCTTCGGCATCAACCCGCCGCTTTACCGCCGGCGCGTCGATTTTTTTCGCAAAACACGTTCGTTTGACATCTCAAAAGCTAAAAGCGAGTTGGGCTTCGAACCACGAGTAGATTTGCACAGCGGTATCAACCGAACCGCTGCGTGGTACCGACAGGAGGGATTATTGTCTTAGCGGAGGCGACAGTTTCCATGTCGGAAAGTCGCCCCGCTATCTAATTCATGACACATACCTGACGAGCAGCCTGATTTACCAACAGAGAATGTCAGCTGTGTTAGGAGGGAAAGTCATGAGAGAACAGATTTCGGATTGGCAAGCGGCTTGTCAGGCGGCGGTCGTGGGAATGTATTCGAGCCACCCATCGCCGAGTTTTAAAGATAAGATTGCTTTTGCTTCGAGACGCATGCCTCTACGGTTGTACTGCTGCGGTATTGACGAAAAAGATTACGAAGGGAAGAAGCTCCTAGATGCCGGCTGCGGCACCGGCGAGTATTCCAGCTGGTTCGCCTCTCGCGGAGCTCGAGTGACAGGCATAGACTTGTCTGACGGTTCTTTGCGCGAGGCCCGGGCGTATGTTGAATCCCTGTCCCTGGAAAATGTCGTGTTTGAGAAACGATCGGTGCTCGACACAGGCTTTGCCGACTCGACCTTTGATTTTGTCTACTGCACCGGGGTCTTACACCATACGCCTGACCCTTTCAGCGGTCTGAGAGAACTTACTCGTGTGCTTCGGCCGGGCGGCAAAATACTGATCAGTTTGTATACTTCCTCTGGCTTCCTCCTGAGAGAAGCGCGCCGGCAGGTCGCGAAAGCTATTGGCGGCGAGGATCTTAGACGGCGAGTTCTTTGGGGTAGCAGACTGTTTCCATTCACAGCTCGCCGACTGATTAAGGGAGAGCGCAACGACTCGCAGTCTGCGTTGTACGACTATTTCGGGATCCCGCATGAAACGTTGCACTCTATCGGTCAGGTTTTAGGTTGGTTCGACCGTCTCGGCCTGGAGTACACCGGAACCTTTCCGCCTGCCCGAATTGGCGACTATCCAGCTATGTTCGCTCATCGGGAGTACTCCTCAGTGGAGACCGAATTTCAGAGCCGTTTGGGCGAACTGTTTCGCCTATTCACTAAACCAGCTACTCTGACGCCCGAACCGCCGGGAACGCTTTCACGGGCGCTGGTCCAGAGCATGTGGTTTTTTGGTCGAATCGGCGTTTTTTCCATCGCCGCTCGTAAGCCGGAGGTAAACTCCGTCTCTTTTCACTAGCAGTGGCCAGCACAGTTCAGAGACGCATTCCAAAATCAGTACCTTGCCTAACAAACAATAGGAGCGAACCCCAGAATGATCGTACTCGGAATATCTGACAGCATCACGAGCGGCGCAGCAATCGTTGCGGATGGAAGAGTTCTCGCCGCAGTCCATGAGGAGCGGCTGAATCGTCAGAAAATGTCCCTAGGATTCCCTGCGGCATCGATTTCAGAGGTCCTGCGGATCGCGTCGTTGCAAATGAAGGACATTGACCATGTCACGGTCGCGACCAATAGCCTCTTTTGGATTCCTAAGCCGGTTAAGCTCGAGGATTACTTCCGTAAATCACGCGGCGGGCAAAGCCGAGATTTGTTCTTGGCATCGGGGTCTTTGTTGGCGAAATGGACGGGTGGAAACGAGCTCAGCCGTGAAGTTTATCATCAAGTGAAATCGTTTCTAACGCGGACCAGAAGAAGCCACATAAAAGAAACGCTGTCTAGCAACTGGGGCTATTCCGGCGAACTGTCTTTCGTCAATCATCACCTGGCGCACTGCGCCTCTGCATATTTTACCTCAGGGATGAGGGACGCGACGGCGATCAGCCTCGATGGCGCAGGAGACGGTGCTTCCAGCCACGTCTATAATGTTCGGGACGGAGTTTTTCGGCTGATCAATAAAGTAGATAGTTACGATTCCATCGGAAACTATTATGCGTACGTAACTCACTTATGCGGATTCCAGGCCCATAAGCACGAGGGCAAAATTACCGGGCTTGCAGCTTACGGTAAGAATTCCTACGCGGATTTGTTAAGAGATTTTATCCGCTACGAGGCAGGTAAAATTAGAAATGTCGGCGGCTGTTTCGACTGGTCCGCAATCAAAAAGCTACAGCAAAAAATCGGTGATCAATTTAGCCTCAAACCTGGCGCTGGCCGGTGGAGTGTGCGCCAATGTCAAATTGAACCAGCGACTCCATGAATTGCCGTCTGTCAGTTCAATCTTTGTCCATCCAGGCATGGGCGATGAAGGGCTTGCCGTCGGGGCCGCTTTACTGAAAAGCTTCGATTTATGTAAGCAGGATGGCTCGCTATTCGAGACCGATCAGATCGAGAATGTCTATTGGGGACCGGAATACGCGGAGCATGAAATTGAAAGGGCCGTTAGTGCGCAGGGTTATGCGGCCGAATATCACGAAAACATCGAGGAGCAAATCGCCCGACTTCTGGCCACAGGAAAGATTGTCGCCAGGTTCAACGGTCGGATGGAATATGGGCCGCGCGCTCTCGGCAATCGATCCATTCTGTACCAAACCACTGATAAGACGGTAAATGATTGGCTCAATAAACGATTGAAAAGGACGGAGTTCATGCCGTTTGCGCCAGTTACGCTGAGCGAATATTCGGAGCAATGTTACAAAAACACCGGGGGCGCAGAATCGCCGGCACACTTTATGACCGTAACCTTCGATTGTACTGACTGGATGAAGAAACACTGCCCTGCGGTGGTTCACATCGATGGCACTGCACGTCCGCAGATTATCAGGAAGACGACCAATCCGAGCTATTATAGAATTCTCGAGGAATACCGGAAGATCACCGGGCTCTCAAGCATTATCAATACTAGCTTTAACATGCACGAGGAGCCGATTGTGTGTTCGCCGCAAGACGCGGTCAGAGCGTTTAAGGAGAGCAATCTCGATTATCTGGCGATTGGCAATTATCTGGTCAAAAATCTTGCTATCAGAATATCGGACCGGAGCGAAACAGCGCGAACCACGCATGTGAATGCCGTATTATGATCTGTGGATTTTTCACAAAAGAAGTCGCCCCGTCAGAGCCGGAAACTATCTACCGGATGTTGGACACCGACACGTCAACCCGGGGGCGTTCACAGGTCGCCAGTCATCCGATGGGCGCTCTCGGGTGTGTCTCTGATGGTCTCCAAGCAGGACGTCCGGGAATGCCCAGATTAGCCGGTGAAGCACCCGGGAATAATTGTGTGGCGTGGGAAGGGGAGATCTATAACCGAGCTGAGCTGCTCCTCCATCTGAATATTACCAGCAACGCCGCGCAAGAGATCACTGATCCGGACATCTTGCTCAGGCTTTACGAAGCACACGGTCTTTCGTGCGTTGACAAGATTAACGGATCGTTCGCGTTCGCTCTGTACGATCATGCGCGCCATGAGGTTATCCTTGGCCGTGACCGCTTCGGCATCCAAACGCTCTATTATTACGATAGCCCAAAGGTGGCCGTATTCGGAACAAAAATTCCTCCTATTCTGGCTTATCCGGGAATTCCAAAGGAGTTGAATCAAACGGCGCTACAAAGGTACCTGGTTTTTGGTTTCAACCCGGCCTCCGACACATTCTTTGGTGGCGTCAAAAAGCTCCGCCCCGGTAGGTTGCTCGTGTTGGGCCGAAACTCGATTACTGAGAAAAGGTATTGGTACCTGTCATTTCATCAGGCTGGCGAGAAACCGGTCGCCCAGTATTGCCAGGATATACTGGATCTGACGAGAGATTCGATCCGGCTGAGGCTCTCGGACTCGGACTCCTTGGGAATATTCCTCAGCGGCGGCATGGATTCGAGCAGCGTTGCTGGACTGACGCATGAAATCGCTAAAAAAGATTTTTCCACGTATTCCTATCGCTGTCTCGGCAAATCCTTCGATGAGTCGCCTTATGCCCGCGCGATGGCGAAGCACTGTAACGCGGAGCACCATGAGGTTGTTTTCGAGCCGGCAGATGTACGGAAGATGGAGTCTATCGTCAGGCTGATGGATGAGCCGCTTTGTAATGCGGGGATTACCATCGCGACGTTCTTGTTGGGACAGGCTGCAGAGCGGAAGGTAACTCGCGTGTTCTCCGGCGATGGGGGAGATGAGCTTTTTGGCGGTCATCCGGTCTATGCGGCCGATAAGATTGCAGCCAAGTTCGAAAGAATTCCAGCCCTGTTCAGATTGCCTGCCGTTGCACTGCTACGATACCTTCCGGATTCCGAACAAAAGCTCAATCTAACAGTCAAGCTGAAGCGTTTCGCTGAGAGCGTCAATTATCCCAAAGAACTCGGCACCTATCGTTGGCGTATTCAATATGGACCTGCTGAATTAAACAGCTTACTTCACAATGGCGCCGCAGCCTCTGACAACTGCTCTCAGCTGTTTGAGGAGTTGTTTGAACTTACAGAAGAGGCCGATGGTTCTGATATGCTGAGCCGCTCGCTTTATGTAGACACTATGACCGAAGTGGGCTTTTATTTACGGAGGATGGATCTGACCCGGTCATTCAACATCACCCCGGTATTTCCCTTATTGGATCATCGGCTTTTCGAATACGCGGCGGGCATACCCTCTAATCTGAAATTCCGCGATGCAGGCAACACCAAAGTCATCCAGCATCGTGCGATGGAGGGAGTGCTCCCGGACGAGATCGTAAATCGTAAAGACAAGTTGGGGCACTCCATCCCACTGAAAAACTGGCTGCGAAGTGACACACTGGTGAAGAGTTTCGTTCACGATGCTCTTTTGGAAAACG
>JAJONK010000390.1 GCA_021323355.1 Deltaproteobacteria bacterium | reverse complement strand
GGCTCAGGTCGGTAGCTGCCTCGCCTATGCGCTTGGCGGCTTGCGCGAAGTCGCACAGGAACGCTCGACGCGCTTTCTCGGAAAAGTTCATGAGGACAGCGCACGCTGCCGAGGGGGCGAGTCAGCGGTGGCTTGGCGCAACACACCGTGGATCGACTGGCAACGCTACTCGGCCGCGGCGGGCCCTGAAAGCCGGACTCGCGGTTGGGCCGGCAATCTCGGTTTTTTTAGTCCGGACAAGCGCGGCCTTAACGGCGCGCTGCTCGATCTTGAGTACCAGCGTCTCGAGTTGCTCAAGTTTAATCTGTTCGACAACAGCGGCACTTTCGCGACTTATATGCGCGATTGGCACAGCCCATCAGACGTCACAAAGACCTGGCCCGAATTGCGCCTGCCGAAGGACCATCCGCTCTACAGTGAGGTCGGCGGCGATGGTCCTCAACTATGTTCCGGTGAATTGATACGCTTTCGCACGATCAGCGGGATCTGCAACGACATCACCAATCCGCTGATGGGCTCTACCGGTCAGCCGTTTGCGCGCAACGTCGACTTCGAGAGCACGTTTCCGGAGCTGGCTATGGACCCGGTTGCGGCAAATCGCCACGCCGGTCGAATCGGTTTGTTAAAGCCCGACCCGCAGCTTATTAGCCAAAAATTATTCAGCCGCCCATTGGTCGGCACATGCGATGGTCACAAGCTAGGAAATTCGGCCGAAGCAAGCTGTGCCTATCAAAAAGCGTCGCACTTAAATTTGCTCGCTGGATTCTGGATCCAGTTCGTGACCCACGATTGGTTTTCTCATCTAGACGAAGGACAAAACCAATCGGTAATGATGGCGATGGGCTGCGATGATCACGAAGCAGCAAACGATCGAAGTAGATTGGCACCCGCGCGAGCCGAACCGGCCGGCTGCCGCCCGGCAGATCGCATCGATAAAAGCTTGATCGCTCAGGACATGCCGGCGCCGACCTTCAAGCTCGGCAAAAACTCCTACATGACGCGCGCGCATAGAACCACCGCCAACAAAGTCACCGCATGGTGGGATGCTTCGCAAATTTACGGGTATGACGAGACTTCGCGCCGGCGGGTAAAACGCGATCAGCGTGATCCGGCCAAACTATTGCTCGAACCGGGGGTGATGGCTAGCGAAGAGGCGCCGGTTTATTTGCCGAGGTTGAACTCTGCCGATCCCATGAATCCACAGTGGATCGGCCAGGAAGCTGTGGCCTTCCCCGACAACTGGAACATCGGTCTAAGTTTTTTCCACAACGTATTCGCGCGCGAGCACAATCTGTTCGTCGACGCCTTTCGCCTGGAAATGAGAAAAAACCCGAATGGCGATTCCGGATTACGACGGCCGCTACAGCCCGACAAGGTGATCAGTAACAAGGAAGTCACAGCCGACGAGCTCTTCGAAGTCGCGCGTCTAGTGATTGCAGCCGAGATTGCCAAGATCCACACGACCGAGTGGACCACCCAGCTGCTCTACAACGAGCCGGTCTACCTCGCTATGAATGCCAATTGGTCGGGTCTGTTTAACGAGCACCCTTTGGTCAATGCCGCTCTCGAGCGGGTAATCCAGCGGTTTACTCGATCCCACAATGGCAGGAAATCCGCCGCATGGTATGCCGCTTTCGCCGCCGGACCGGGTATCGTCGGTCTCGGCAATACGCAAGCCGACGTCAATGTCGGGGTTAACCACTTCGGTTCGCCGTTCAATTTTCCTGAGGAGTTCATCAACGCGTACCGCTTGCACCCGATGCTCCCCGACTTCATCGAACTCCGCGAGCTGAAAGGCGACCGCAACGCCATCAAATCGAAGATTGCAGTTTCCGAAACTCTGCGCGGCAAGGCGACTCAAGCGATGCATCAGCACGGGCCGGCCAACTGGGCGCTCTCGTTGGGCCGGCAGCCACTCGGCAAGCTGACATTGCGCAACCATCCGAAATTTTTACGAAGCCTATCCATGCCTCGCCTAAAAACTGGCAGCGGTAAAATAGATGTCGCCGCTTTGGATCTGATCCGCGACCGGGAACGCGGCATACCACGTTATAATGAATATCGACGCCAGTACGGTCTCAAACAGCTGACCAAGTTTGATGATTTCATCGACCCGCGGGTCTCAAAGGACTCGGCCGAATGGACAGAGCAGCAAAAGCTCGTGGAGCTACTTCGGGAAGTATATGGACAACATCGCTGTGATTCCTCGAAGCTCATCACGACCGCGCAGAAAAATGACGACGGCAGCCAAATCAACGACTGCCTTGGCCATCCCAACGGCAGCTTCGTGGATAACATCGAGGATGTCGACGCTATGGTAGGATGGCTCGCTGAATTCGCGCGGCCGCACGGTTTCGCCATCTCGGAAACACAATTCCAGGTTTTCATTCTGAACGCATCCCGGCGGCTTTTCAGCGATCGCTTTTTAACCTCGAGTTTTCGACCGGCATTTTACACCAACCTAGGCTATAACTGGGTAAACAATAACGGTCCGGGCGCCAAAATCTTCGAACCGAAGAAAGCCAACGGACATACGGTCGAAGTCTCGCCATTAAAGCGCGTGCTTCAAAGAACGGTTCCAGAATTGCGCGAAGAACTCGAACAGGTCGTAAATGTTTTCGATCCCTGGGCCCGGGATCGCGGCGAATATTACTCGCTCGCTTGGAAGCCGCGACGCGGCGCAGAAGCGGACTTGTCCTTCAAAAGCAATTAGGCAAAACTCGCGAGACGAGCAGGTGGCTCGGGGCGCTACTCAGCCGGAAATCGAACCGCAATAACCAGATCTGATAAGTAGCTAGTGACTGTCAGCCAGGATCGCGTCCGCAGCCTTTTCGCCGATCATGTAGACGGCGCTGACGATAAAGAAGCCTGGAATGCGCGGAAACACCGAAGCATCGACAACCCGCAGCCGCTCGGTGCCATGCACCTGGAAATCGCTCGTTAGCACCCCGCCTCTGTCTTTAGCGCCGATCGGGCACGTGCAGGAAGCGTGGTGACCCCAGGCGTTGTTGCGGACGTAGTCGCGTAGTTCGGCATCCGATTGAACGTGACTACCGGGTAATTCCTCCTCTGAAATGACCTTCTCTGTTCTGAGCGCTGCTGTCATTTTGCGCACGAACTTGATGCCTTCGACAACGCTGTCGAGGTCCTTTCCGCTCGTGTCGCTACCCTCGTCGAAATAGCGAAAATTAACAGCGGGGGTATCTCTGGGATCTGACGAGCGCAAGGTTACCGCCCCTGCGTTGTTGCGGGTATGCGCTTTCAACACCACCCAACTCAAATAGTTGTGGTGCGCTGATATGAGTTGTGAGTATCCCGGGAAATAGCCTTTGAATTTGCCAATAAAGCCGAGGCAGAACAGATCCGGGACGGCACGACTCGGCTGGGATTTTTTAACCACCACCAGCGCCGCGCCGGCAGTGGCATACACACCCTTCCGGTCTGCGGCCCATTCTCGATACTGCGGATCGCTGCTATCGAACTTTGCCGCTGCCAATACATTCCAGTCCTGCGCCATCCGATTAACGACGCTCACCTCATAACGGTCCTGGAGATTCCTGCCGACGCCGGGAAGGTCGATCCGCACTTTGATGCCGTGAGATTGCAAGTCCTCTCGTGGGCCGATGCCGGACAGCATGAGCAATTGGGGGGTATTAAAAGCTCCGCCGCACAA
>JAJONK010000028.1 GCA_021323355.1 Deltaproteobacteria bacterium | reverse complement strand
CGTTACGATCTTGGTGGGGCCGGCTCAGCGACGATGATCTAGAGAGAATCGCCGGAGAAAAAGACAAGCTGATAGGCTTGGTACAAGAAAGGTACGGCCAAACTCGCGAGCAGGCGGAAAGAGAAGTCGATCGTCGCCTTTCCGAGTACGGAACCGGCGGCGGGATAGGTTCCAACCTGAGATCTCGAGTTGACGAATTGGGAGCTACCGTGTCCAACAAAGCCGGTGAGGCGGCGGGGGCGATGGCTAGCCGAGTGCAGTCGGCTCGGTCTTATTTGCAGGAGCGAGATTTTGATGAATTGACCGGTGAGATAGCCGCATGGGTTCGTCGCTATCCAATTCAAGCCTGTTTGATCGGCATCGGTTTGGGCTACTTGATAGCGCGTAGTATTGGCGGCGGTGGTCGATCCTATGACGAATAAAGTTGATTGTGCATTCGAGGTTACGGCGGACTGATCATCTGCTCCGGGAACGCTGTCATCTCAACTGCAAAAAATGCCCCGATCGCCCTGCGACGGGGCATTTTTTTGTGAGTTTGTATTGCATTGGGCGAATCAATAAATCGAACACCCACCCCGTCGCTAACAAAACTTCGAACCGACGCTAAAAATTCTTCGATAACATAAAATCGTAAGCTGTCAGAAACGAACTGGTCGAGCCAAGTTCAATCTACAATCGCTCGAATTGATCGACCTCTAAGTGATCCCCTACAATCTTTCAAAATTACAGGCGATGTGTCATTAGACAGGAACAACGTGATGCATCGCATAGTGCCAAAGCAAGAAATGCCGACCAGAGGAGCCGGTTCCTATGTGAACGTTTTAGCCTTCCCATTCCAAAGTACGTAGAAAAATAAACCGAAGAATGAGCGGTAGACTCAAAGATTTGCACATGACAGGAGGTATCTGTGGCTTTCGCGAAAATTGGAATTATGAGCATTGGCGAGATGGGGTATCACTGGGCAAAGCTCTTGAAAGCTCGGGGTGCCGAGGTGCTGACTTATGATCGAGATCGTAGCCCGGTGACACAAAGGCGCGCTGAAAACGCAGGGGTCAAGTCCACTGGTTCCCTGACAGAATTGTGCTCGAGCGCGGATCTAATTGTCTCGATCGTGGTGCCATCGGCAGCACTCAAGGTAGCAGCAGAAATCGCCAAGGCCGCAGGCGAGGCTGATCGCAAGAACTTGATCTATTTCGACGCCAACGCGATTTCGCCGATGACTGCGGAGACGATTAACAGAGTCGTCAGTGAAAGCGGTGTGAACTTTGTTGATGGCTGCATAATCGGTTCAGCCTCTAAAATGGACAAAGGAGCGGTGATCTACGCCTCCGGTCCCGAAGCATCCCGCATTCTCGAGCTCGGCGGTTATGGTCTAAGCGTGCAAGTTCTTGGAAGTGGAACATCGCAGGCATCCGCCTTCAAAGTAGTTTATGCCGGGTTGACGAAAGGATTGCAGGGACTGTTCGTTGAACTGCTGATGGGGGCCAAGCGCTTCGGTCTGCTCGATGAAATCATCAAACGATATGATGAGAGCTTCCCCGGTTTGCTTGAGAAAGTCAGTTCTAGCATCGTCGGACTGCGCATCCATGCGGGACGTCGCGCTGAGGAAATGGATGAGCTCCAGCGCACGTATGCCCATTACGGTATGCAAGCTTTAATGGCGCCGGCGATCCAAAAAGTTCTGGGCAGCATTGCCGATTTGGAGATCCGCGAAACCTCGGTGAAAGGCGCGCGTGAGGGAGATCTCATGGAGACGCTGGAGTTGTTTTATCAACAGGGACTTATGAGCAATACGCGTCTTGCGTCAAATGCGAGCAAGTGATAGGCGCATGGTGATTGAATTGACCTAGGCTGTTCTAAACAAGAGGAGACACACAGTGGCGAAATCGCAAAGCAGGGTAGAAAAAAAGCAACCACAATACGGGTCGGATGTCGTTGTCGATCTAATGAAAGCCCATGACATCGAGTATGCGGCGTTCAATCCGGGAGCGACCTTTCGTGGCATTCATGACTCCATCGTAAACTACGGTGGGAACTACAAGCCGGAAGTGATTTTTTGTTGCCATGAGGAATTTTCCGTGGCGATCGCTCATGGCTACGCCAAGGCGAAAGGTAAGCCGATGATCGCCATTGTTCACAACATGGTCGGCTTGCAACACGCGAGTATGGCAATCTTCAACGCTTGGATAGACCGGGTGCCAATCATTGTCCTGGGCGGCACCGGACCGATGAACACCAAGCGACGCCGGCCTCGCATCGATTGGATTCACACCGCCCTAGTGCAGGGAAATCAGGTTCGGGACTATGTGAAATGGGACGATCAACCCTATACGCTTGCCGATGTTCCGGATTCTTTCATTCGCGGGTACCGGATCGCCACGACGGAACCGATGGCGCCGGTTTATATCAATTACGACGCCGACATTCAGGAAGAGTCTGTTTCCACCCCAGTCGAGTTGCCGGATATCAGCCGTTATGCGCCGCCAGCTCCGGTACAGGCCAACCCTGTGGAGCTGAAGCGGGCCGCCGAGCTCTTAGTCAATGCTCAAATGCCTTTGATCATTGCCGATAGCTTGGGACGCAACCCGCAAACAGTGCCGGCATTGGTTGAGCTCGCCGAGCTGTTGGCGATTCCAGTGATCGATAAAGGGGCGCGCTTTAATTTCCCAACCACCCACCCATTGGATGTTACCGATGGGGCGAAGGAGATCTTGCCCAAAGCCGATGTGATTTTGGCTCTGGACGTCGCCGATTTGTATGGATCTCTTACGACTGTTAGCAAGCAAACCCGCGACTGCGTCTATGTGACCTCACCGTCAGTAAAGATTATCACTATTTCGATGCACGACATGCTGGTGCGCTCGTGGGCCGGAGATTACCAGGCCTTACAGCCCACCGATATTCCACTCACGGCCGATACTTCGATGGCGGTGCCGGAGTTGACTCGCCTCTGCCGCGAACTTTTAGGCAAGGATTCGAAGAGGAAATCGGCGATGGAGGCAAGACAGAAAGAACTGGCCGACAAAAGTAAGAGTCGGCGGGCTAAGTGGTTGGCCGATGCGCAAGCCAAGGCTTCGCTGCAAAACATCTCGACCGCTTTTCTCGCGTATGATTTAGGTGAGGTGATCAAAAGAGAGGATTGGGTGCTGGTGAACGGAACCTCAAACGGCTGGGCTCGCCGTTTATGGGACTTCACCAAACCGAACCAGTATCTTGGCGCCAGCGGGGGCGCCGGAGTTGGTTACGGCGCCAGCGCAGCCATCGGCGCAGCCTTGGCTTTGAAAGGGAGCGGCAAAGTCGCAATCGATATCCAGTCGGATGGCGACTTGCTCATGACCTCGAGTTGTCTCTGGACCGCGGCCAAACACAGGATTCCTCTACTGATGGTGCTGCACAATAACCAGTCTTTTTACAACTCCGAAGAGCATGGGATCGAAGTGGCTAAGTTTCGCAAGCGGCCGGTCGAGAACGCCGGTATAGGAACTCACGTGGACGATCCGGAGGTCGATTATGCGAAGATGGCCCAGTCTTTTGGCGTGCATGCCGAAGGGACGATCCGCCGAACCTCGGAATTGCGTCCGGCGATCGAGCGCGCGTTAAAATACGTAAAGGAGAAGCAATTGCCGGCTTTGGTGGACGTGGTTTCAGAGCCGCGATAGGAGCCTTCGTTGTGAGCAACGATCTCTACGTTGCATTTCGCGAGGCCATCGATTGTCCGGAAGATCAGATCGATCTCGGCCGCGCGGCTCTAGCAATTGCCACGCAGGAGTATCCGGATCTTAAAATTGACGATTACCTGTCCCAACTCGATGGGCTGGGACAGGCAGTCGAGCTTAGAATCGGTGACGAGAAAAATCCCTACCGCATTATCGCCGCACTCAACACGGTCCTCTTCAAAGAGCTAGGTTTCCAAGGAAACCGTTCTGAATACTACGATCCTAAAAATAGTTTCCTAAATGATGTCATCACTCGCAAGAAAGGAATTCCTATCAGCCTTTCGGTGGTTTACATGGAAGTGGCTCGGCGAGTGGGATTATCGCTTGAGGGAATAGGTTTCCCAGGTCATTTTCTGGTCAAGTATGACGACGGCGATGTGGAAATTTTGATCGATGTTTTCAACGGGGGAGAGATCCGTGCTCGGGAAGATCTCGATCGAATGCTGCAGCAGCTTTATCGAGGTCAGGTGTCGTATCAACCCGGTTTTGTCGCCGCTTTAGGCAAACGAGACATTTTGCGGCGGATGCTCAATAACCTGAAATGGATTTACCTGGAGAGAGGCGAACCGTTGAAAAGCTTGTCGGTGCTCGATCAGTTGGTGATACTGGATCCGAGCGCCGCCATTGAAATTCGCGACCGCGGGCTCTTGTATATCACCCTTGAACGTTATGCGCAGGCACTCGATGATCTGGAAAGCTACTTAAGATTAGCTCCTGGCGCCGAAGATGGAGCGATGATAAAAGCGCAGATCGAATCGGTAAGACACCGATACGTCCAGATTCACTGACACGCAATTCTATGGCACCGGTTTTTTATCGTCTGGCGAATTCCTTAAAGTTTGCGGCGAAGGAAGTCGTTAACGAGAAATCCTGGATCATCGCCCGCGTAAGGCGCCATGGCCGGATGTGCCATAATTTCATCTGGCGCGCATTGTGAATCGTATGGCTCCAAATCCGCTGCAGTTCCTGTCTGGAATAGACCACCCGATTGTTAATCGCGTCGAACTTAATCAGCCGTAAGCTAGCACGCGATGGCAATGAACCCCGTAACTTTGTGTAAGCTTCCTGCCACTCGTTCACGCGGTCGCTGAGACGTACGTTCGCCTGTAGGCTGTGCATCTCATCAAGGCAACTTCGTGCCGCTTCCGTTTCAACCGAACGGATCTCTTGTATCCTATTTCTCAGATGTTCCCATTGCTTTAGAAAGCGGTTCAGATCGCTGCGGTTGTAAAGAATTCTCGACGAGAGCTCTTCCAGAGGATCTAGCAGGGCTCTGGCCCGTCCCGAAAGCGTTTCTCTTGCGCTACTGTAAACTTTTTGTAGCTCAGCAATTTGTAAAGCTTGCCAAATATCTGTTTGTATTTTCTGGATCTGCTCGACCCACCGCTCCTCGGTGTCGCTTTTTTTTCTGGTTTGCAGCCAAACTTCTTCAATCTCCTTCAAAAACTTGGCCCAATTGACAAGCAGGTGCGTGATTTCTTTACTGCGCTTCCAGGCATGAACCGGTACAGAGTCGATAGCGTAGCCGGGCCGGCGGGCTTTACGATCCTTGAGCCGGAAAAAACCGGCGACCATCGGGTGCTGTTTCTCAATTAAAGCCGCGTTCTTGTACCACAAGAAAATCGACATCAGATTCCAGTAGTTTCTCGGATTATCGGTCCACCTGGAAAGGACCCTAATCATATTTTCTTTGCTGTAAAATGTTCTCCATGCGTTTTCATAACAATCGGTCCACTCTTGTTCGCTCATCAGCGGGTGCTTGATGGTGGCATGAAATGAGTCGCGCTTATTGAAATCTGGATCCATCCAATCGCCCCGTTTTTTCATCTCTCGATGATCGTGCGACCCCGGCAGGGGAGTTAGCATAAAAAATGAAGCCTGATCGGGGCCAACCTCGTCGATGAGAAAGCGGATGTCGTCCGGGACCTGCTCTTTTGAATCCCAGGGTAGGCCGATGATATAGCCGGTATGAACCACTACTCCGACTTGATGCCATTCTTGGATGATCTCGCGATACTCTTCAACTTTGTTTTGCTTTTTGCCTTCAGACTCCAAGTTCTGCGGATTGACGCTTTCCATGCCGATAAAGACTTGCGTGCAGCCCGCTTTCGCCGCCAGTGAAACGAAGTCTTTCGGCTTCCTTGCGAGGTCAACCTGCATCATGAAGGTCACATCGAGACCTTCTTCTCGAAGTTTGATAATCTCTTCAAACGTTTCGCGCCAGAGTTTTTTGCGAGCAAAGTTATCGTCGGTGAAAAAATAAAATGATACGCCATGATCGCGATAGTTCCGGCGCATCATCGCCGCGATGCTTTGCGGGCTTCGTTCACGCATCTTACGCCCTTGAACATTGATGATCGTGCAGAAGCTGCAGGCAAATGGGCACCCGCGTGATGTGTCTGCCGTGCCAAAGCTCGGGTAGGCAAAATGCTCCATTGTTTTGGAGCTGGTTTTCGGCAATGGCGAATCTTCGATGTCGACCAAACTTTGTAAGTCTTGCGCGAAGCTATAAAGGGGTTTGAGTTTCCCTTCGAGAAAGTCCGCTAGAATCATGTCCCACTTGCCTTCGACTTCGCCGGATACCGCGCAGATGCCTTCCCGAAAAAGTTCTTGCATGTCGGGTTCCTGCTCACCCAACATGTTGACGGTTCCGCTCGTGTGAAAGCCGCCGATGATCACCGTGATCCCCTCGGCGCGCAGGATCCTTGCCATATCAACGGCGCGGGGAAATTGATTGGTTTGCACGCCAACCATACAGACCAGCAGCTGCGTTTTCGGTTCGCTGTTCCAGCGAATGATTTTGTGCAAAGGAACTTTTTCTGCGGTTTCGTCAAATGTGGTAATCTCTATCGGAAGATCTCCAAACACACGGCGCTGTATAACATCTTCAGTCAAGCCATGGAGAACGTTCAAGGTGTTACTTGGTAGGACGCCTTTCCAAAAGCGAATGACGTAACCGTCATCGTCATACTTGGAGGGCTTGATCAAAACTATCCGCAGTTTTTCAATTAACTTTTGCTGATGCGTCACGCTGCCCTCCGTCAGCTTGTAAGTGTAGCCGACATCTTTTATAGATAAATTAATAAATTCAAGCCTTTGGCAACTGTAACAACCGCCCTATACCAAGTCAAGCTTTTTGCACAGTTGGCAGACTTGTAACTGCTCGCCGGCGTTACCCTCGATGATCCAACTGCTTCACGTCAGCAAAACTTATCCGCCCAGTTCCCCGGCTCTGATCGACATTACGCTGAGTATCGAGGATGGTCATTTCGTTTTTCTCACCGGCCCCAGCGGCGCGGGAAAAACCACGTTACTGAAGCTGCTGTTCCGGGAGGAGGAGCCGAGTGAAGGACAGATTCTAATTGATCATCAGAACGTCACGCGCTTGCGCAGCCGCGGAGTCGCCCGCCTACGGAGGCGCATTGGGCTGGTCTTTCAAGAATTCAGATTGCTGCCGCGGCTCACTGTAATGGAAAATGTCGCGCTAGCGGCTCAAGTGGTGGGCGTTTCGCGACGAGAAGCTCAGATCAAAGCTGTTCGCATACTGAGGGAACTCGGGCTGGAAAAACCACAAGCCAAACCGCTGATGCTCTCGGCCGGGGAGCAGCAACGCGTCGCCATTGCACGAGCTTTGATCAATGAACCGAGATTGATCTTGGCTGACGAGCCGACTGGAAATCTCGATCCGGGCCTTGCTGAAGAAATTATGCGAATATTTCTTAAATTGCGCGAAGCTGGAACGACTCTCATCGTCGCCAGTCACAATCTGGATCTGATCAAGCGGTATGGCAGCCGAATTCTTTCATTGCGTCAGGGTCGCCTCGTTGATGATCTCGAAAGAGTGACGGAGGCGCACGCGTTGTGAGCTGGTCGCATGTCGCCTTTGTCGCTCGTCGTGTGCGCCAAAGCTTATGGGAGTTGCTGTGGAGTCACGTCCTTACTTCGGGAACTATGGCGACCTCGTTATTCGTTTTTGGTGTTTTCATCCTCCTTCAGGAGAATCTTCAGCATATGCTTAACGGCTGGGGAGATCAGATTCAGATAAACACCTATCTCGCTAACGATGTCGGGACTGATCAAGTGGAAGCGATGATGGATCGCATTCGCGCAATGCCGGAAGTCGAGGGTTTGCGGCACATCTCCAAGGAGCAAGCCTGGAACGATTTCCAAACCGCTTTAGGGGCGCAGTCCGCTGTTTTAGAAGGCCTGCCCAGCGATGTTTTGCCGGCGTCATTTGAAATTACCGTGAAGCGCTCCTATCGGGACCCGCCGCAAGTCCATGATCTCGCGGCTCGCCTCGGCAAGATCAACGGAATCGCGGCTGTGGAGTATCCGCAACAATGGGTTGACCGGCTCAACCTGTTCGTGTTAGCGGTCCAGTGGGCCAAGTGGGCGCTAGGTGGTATTCTTTTCATCGCGACCTTTTTCATTGTCGGTAGTACCGTTCGGTTGGCATTGTTGGCGCGTAAAGACGAGATCGAAATCATGCAGTTCGTCGGTGCTTCGGAAGAACTGATTCGCGCGCCCTTTGTGGTTGAAGGCATGCTTCAAGGCACAGTCGGCGCGGGTGTTTCTTTATTCTGTTTATGGCTATGTTATGTGTTGTTGCAGCAATACCTAGTCGGCCATTTGGCTCTGTTCGGGCCCAAGATGCAATTGCGTTTTCTTGATCCCGCCAGCATCACAATGATCGTCGTTATCGGCTTGCTGCTCGGCGGCCTTGGCAGTCTCTTTTCTCTTAGGAGGTTCCTTAGAACGTGGCGCGGCTAGTGGTTGTGGCTGTCTGCATTCTTGCCGGTTTGCTAGGGGCGCTAGCTCACTCGGCGAGTGTCAATCGAGATCTGGAAGGCATCAAGAAAAAAATCGAATCAGAAAAACGTGTCCTTTCTCAGGTGAACAAAAAGGAAGGTTCGGTGATTCAATCCCTAAGTCAGGTGGAGAGCGAACTTGAACGAAAAAACAAACTACTCAAACAGTCGACCGCCAGACTGGAAGTAGTTGTCTCGGAAATGCAGAAGAAAGAAGCGGAGGCGCTGCGAATGCGTGAGTCGCTGGAGCAGCGCAAAAGCTATTTGGCGCGACGCGCTGAAGCGCTTTATCGTTGGCAGCGCAGCGGCAGTCCACTGATGATTTTCAATGGCGACCTATCCTTAAACTCTTTAATCAAGCGAAAACATTACTTGCAACGCACCGTGGCCTTTGACCGAGCGATGGTGCAATCGTTGAACGAGCAGGCGGCGCATCAGGAAATGCTTGCGCAAGAACTGGCCCGCAAAAGGCAAGAGGTTGACGATCAGAGACGCGACTTGGCCCAGGTCAAGGAAGCGGTTCAAAAAGAGGCGCAAAAAAAACGTGAGTTGCTCGCCAGCATCAGAGAGGAAAAAGAATCGCGCCAGCGCGCGTTGAAAGATTTAGAGCAGGCTGCCGTACGCTTGCAGAGAATGATCGAGGAACTTTCCAGGCGCTCAGCGGCCAAATCTAAGGAAGCTTCCGCCGATGGCGGTTTAGAAAGCATGCGTGGGAAGCTTGATTGGCCAGTTAAAGGCCAAGTGATCGGCGGCTTTGGTAAAACCAAACACCATGAGTTTTCCACCGAGGTCTTCCGCAAGGGTTTGGAGATCGAAGCTCCCGTCGGGGAGGAGATTCGGGCTGTTGAGAAGGGGAAAGTCGTCTTCGCCGACCGATTCTCCGGATATGGTAAAATGTTGATTATCGATCACGGCGACCGCTATTACACGGTTTATGCTCATTTATCGGATTTTCTCAGGAAAAATGGAGATTTCGTACGACGGGGAGAAGCCGTTGCCCTGGTCGGTGATAGCGATTCATTGGCGGGATCAAAGCTTTATTTCGAGATGCGCAAGGACGGCAAATCGATCGATCCGGCGCCCTGGTTTCGAAGATAATAGCTATTTCCAAACCGTTGATATAGTATTGTTTTACTACAAACGTGGCCAGAACTGGCGAGGTGAGATCCTATGCGTTCGATGACTAAGCATGGTGTAAGTCTTTCAATTCTACTTGTTGGAATTGCCCTGGGATTCGTTTTAGCCGGACAGTGGGTTCCGAATGTCTCGGCGGTGCCCCGGCAGGACTATGAAACCTTAGAAACCTTTACCAACATACTTTCCATCGTCAAGAAGAATTATGTCGAGGATGTAGAGACCAAAAATCTCGTCAACGGCGCGATCAACGGCATGCTAACTTCACTCGATCCTCATAGCGCTTACCTGACCCCGGACCTCTATAAAGAACTACAAATGGATACACAGGGGAGATTCGGCGGCCTTGGAATCGAGATTACTGTCAGGAACGGTGTGCTGACGGTGGTTTCGCCGATTGAAGATACGCCGGCGTTTAAAGCCGGGGTCAAGCCGGGCGATATGATCTTCAAAATTGAAGATGATTTTACCAAAGACATGACACTGGTCGATGCTGTCAAAAGAATGCGTGGCCCGAAAGGCAGCAAAATCAATCTTTCGATCAAACGAGAAGGGAATCCGGAACTGATCAATCTAAGCTTGACCCGCGATACCATTCGGGTTCAAAGCGTTCGCAATCGAACTTTGGAGCCGGGGTATGGCTATATCCGTTTGGCACAGTTCCAGGAGCGCAGTGACCGTGATTTACAGAGGGCGCTGGAGAAAATGGCGGCGGAAAAAGGCGGTTTGAAAGGGCTCGTTCTTGACCTGCGCAACAATCCCGGCGGTTTACTGACGCAAGCGGTCAGAATTTCCGACATCTTTTTGGATTCGGGCTTGATTGTTTATACCGACGGGCGCATCGAATCTCAAAAGCAGAAGTTTTTTGCCCAGAAAGATGCCTCCTCGATGGATTTCCCGCTGGTCGTGCTCGTAAACGGCGGCAGCGCCAGCGCCTCCGAAATCGTTGCCGGCGCTTTGCAGGATCACAAGCGCGCCGTGGTCCTGGGCACCAAAACCTTCGGAAAGGGTTCAGTGCAGACCATTCTGCCTCTGGACGACAACTCTGCGCTGCGACTTACCACCGCGCGTTACTTTACTCCCAAGGGGCGATCTATTCAGGCCACTGGAATCGTTCCCGATATCACCGTTGAGAGCACGCCGCAGCAGGACGGCAAGCCCGAGGATCGCAAGAGGCAGAGCCTGCGCGAGGAAAATTTGCCCGGCCACCTGCAAAACCAGCAACAGAATCCGTCGCCCCAAGAGCTACTGGACAGAGAGCGGGAAAAGCAGATTCCATCTTCGGCTCCGACTGGAGACGAAACGATTGACAATGACGCTCAATTAAAGCGTGCTCTGGATCTATTAAAGAGCTGGGATGTCTTCAAGCAGGTCGTGCAGAAGAAGGCCGCATAATCTTGTTGGTCACTGCGACTGTGAATTAGCCCTCCCACGGAGGGCTAATTTTTTTGTGGAACTAAACTGTGATTAGGAAAGAAGCGGGTTTGCCGCTATTTACCCAAACTCCTAAGTATCTCACCGTCAGTCAGCTCAATCAGCTCGTTCGGGTGACCTTGGAAACACGCATGGATGCGGTTTGGGTGCTTGGCGAGATTTCTAACTTTCGGATCCCTCCCTCGGGCCATTGTTACTTCACGCTCAAGGACGACAAGAGCCAGATTTCAGCGGTGCTGTTTCGACGACAGGGTCAGAACTTAGCATTCGTGCCGGAGAATGGCATGCAGGTTTTATGTTTTGCCCGGGTCAGTCTTTACACAGCGCGCGGAGATTTGCAGATCTATGTCGAATCGCTGGAGCCCCGAGGTCAAGGTGCGCTCTACCTGGCGTTCGAGCAACTCAAAAAAAAGCTGGCTCAGGAAGGCTTGTTTGCCGCCGAACGAAAACGGCCCTTGCCTTTCTTACCTGAGACGATTGGAATCGTGACCTCCGACACCGGCGCGGCGTTACACGACATGCTGAGAATCATCCGGGATCGTTACCCTGATCGGCGTGTGGTGGTTCGGCCCGTAAAAGTTCAAGGCCTCGGATCTGCAAAAGAGATCGCCGCAGCCATTGCGGATCTATGTACGACCGGTGTGGAAGTGATGATTGTTGGGCGGGGTGGCGGCTCTTTGGAAGATCTTTGGGCTTTCAACGAAGAAGTCGTCGCGCGGGCGATTTTTGCCTGTTCGGTGCCGGTGATTTCCGCCGTCGGTCATGAAGTTGATTTTACCATCGCGGACTTTGTCGCCGACCAACGCGCGCCGACGCCGACCGCCGCCGCGGAAATGGTTGTGCCTCGCAAAAAGGATTTGCTGGCGGAATTGCAACTGATCGAGAATCAGTTGCTTCGATGTATGCAAAGTAAAATAGATGGCGCCCAGGAAATCTGCCGCGGGCTGGTCAAAAGATTATCGGATCCCGGGCGCAAGTTGCGCGAAAAGCAACAACATCTGGATGATCTTTCTGTGGATCTGCAGCGCCGTTTTTCAGATCGGCTGAACCACTTTAAAGAACGTTTGGGCCACGAGAGTAGCCGCTTGAGTGCCTTGAGTCCACTGGCTGTTCTCGAACGTGGCTACAGTATCACCCATAAAGTCCCGGATGGCGCAATCGTCAAGACTGCCGAGGGCCTAGTCGTCGGTGATCTCGTGCGGATTACCCTGGCTCAGGGCAAAGCGACTTGTCGGGTCGAAGGCAAAGAGTGACATGATCACTGTGGGCGCACTTGTTCTCCTACTCTGTTTCTCAGGTTCGGCTGTCCATGCGACAGAGCCTTTTCCTCTGAGCTGGCCGGCGCGCCTCAAAATCCCGCGAGGTGAAATCGTCGAGTTAAAAATTTATGGCGAAGGCCTATCCTCGGTTGAAGCACGATGGGCCGAACAGAATCTCCTGTTCTATGCGCTTGCGCCAGGATTGTTTGCAGCAATCATCGGTGTCGATTTGGAAGCTAAACCGGGAGTATCTAAAATCACCATCACCGCCACGAACGATGCCGGTAGGCAGCGGCGCGCGGAAACGATCGTACAGACACTGTCGAAAGCCTTTCGTCAGGAGTCGTTTACTGTGGCTTCATCATTCGATCAGTTAAGTCCGGAGGCGCTCGAGCTAATTCGTAGCGAACGGGCAGATTTTGCGCTGGCATTCTCGACGCCGGCGGCCGAACGTTTCTGGGAAGCTCCTTTCATCCGGCCAGTGCCGCAGGAATCCTCTTCTTCCTTTGGCTACCGTCGCATCATCAACGGAAAGCCGCGAGCGCCTCACACCGGCGCGGATCTGCGCGCCCCCATCGGTACCGAAGTGCTGGCGGCCAATCACGGCCGAGTGGTATTGACCGGAGACTATTTTTTCGCCGGTAAAAGCGTTGTTCTCGATCATGGCGGCGGACTGTACACGATGTATTTCCACCTGTCCGAGCTCAAAGTTGATGCCGGCGCTATGGTGCGTCGTGGCGATGTGCTTGCTTTGTCGGGGATGAGCGGACGCGTGACCGGGCCGCACTTACATTGGGCTGCGCGCTTGGGTACTGCTCGGGTTGACCCGATGGAATTGATCCAGAAAATTTCATTCGGCCAATCTCAACAACCAGAAAGCGCTATCGGCAACTAATCAGACGGAGCAGGTATGACAACGAAAGATCCGCGTGAATTGAAATTCGAAGAGGCCATCGCAGACTTAGAGCAGGTGGTCGAGCAGTTAGAGTCGGGAGAATTCTCTGGCGGCTTTCGAAAAAGGTGTGGGATTGGTGCGCTACTGCAATCAAAAATTGAGCGAAGTCGAAAAGAAAGTGGAATTGCTGGTAAAGGACAGGCAGGGGCAATTGCAGTTAAAAGCATTTGGCAACGGCCCGGCGGACTCCGAGTCAGGCCAGTGAGTTGGAACACGGCTGCAGACCCCAAGCTCGAGTTACTATAGAATTTGGCAAATCTAAGACGACAATCGCCTTACTTTCTCTTCACAGTAGCGGATCAAGTCATTATCGGACGCATAGCTTTCACGATTGATCGGCTCGCTAAACCGCACATGTGCGTGCCAAGTTTTCCCCGAGCTGTACTGTAGACCTGTCGGGATAATAGGCAGTGATGCGCCGAGGCGGCGCTCAGCGGCACGGGCGATTGCGACGAATCCTCGCTTGAACGGTAAGAAGCCGTGTTTGTCGATCTTTGGCGTATAAGCCGGATCTATGTTCGGGTAGCCCTCAGGAAAAACCACGAGCAAGCGATTTTCTACGAGCAACTGCACCGAGTTCTTGAACGCCCTGCGCTGGTATCGCTCCACATCCGCGAGTGAGAAACCGTTGTGAGGATGTCCGCCACGATCATTTTTATGTAGCAAGGCGTCGGCTCGCAGGACCACAGGCCATCGCGCCAGGCGCGTTAGCTGTGTCATCAGCGATTGCATGGCCGCGTTTCGAACCCAGTCCAGTGTAACAAGAATATGGAATTGGCGCGGCAGGGTAGCAAATAGCGCCAGGCCATCGTACAGATGATGATAATGCCGGACGACAATAAGTGCAGGTCCATTCGCAGGGATGTGCCCGACGCCTGAAGATATGGTCTGCAGGCGGCCGAAGGCGACAGCACGGGCGATCAGTCGCATTGACTTTGCTGTTGCGGATTCAGCTATGGATCGCTGTGACACCATGCTTTGTGTTTGGAGTTGGCACTATTTAGCAAGTTTCTTTTGGCTCAAATATCCCAGCGCTTCTGCGAACATACGAACGGCCGCGCCAGCTGTGTTTCCGTGATAGAGCGCTTTGGATGAGCCGAACAGCCGCGGCGAAATCACAGAGCGGCGACAACCAGTAAGTCCAGGGCCGCTGATCATAGGCTCTGGCGGTGCCGAACAAAACTCCCACTCGTAGGGCTAAAAGAAGCGCATTTAGGGCGAAAAATAATCTTGGAGCGCCTATATTCCAAGCGAAAATCAGTATCGGCAGTGGCAGGCCTTGAACAAACAACACTTCGAGCAGTCCCAGTGCCTGCCGCCAAGCGAAGTACTGATCGCGCATCGGCAGCGACCTTGGCCAGTTTATCCATGTTTCGCGCCAATCGCGATACATGGATACTTCTGCCAGACCGTAGGTTTCATAAAAGCCGACCGCTTCGCCCCGTTGGGCCAATCGACGCGCGATTGTAATATCCTCACAGAGAGATGAGCGAGCGGCGGCAAAAGCTTCTGCGCCGAGTAGAGTCTCCCTAGGGCTAAAGAAACACTGTCCATTGGCTTGTACTTGATGAACCTTTCGATAGGCGCGGCCGGGTTGCCCGAAACGGTAAACCAAAGTCGTTAATAAAGGAGGATGGATCAACGCTTCCAATGCCCCCGATAGATGCTGACGGGTGGCTACCGAAAATGTGGATACTCCAGTGCGCGCCGCGTGGCTTATTAAGGAGCGAGATAGTTTCGGGGAGACTCGCACATCGGCATCGATACAAAGAATCCATTGGCTCGCCGGATTGGAGCGAGCGAGACCGAAGTTAAGATTCCAGGCCTTGCCTATCCAGCGCGATTCGGCGGGGCTGGCATCGATCCATTGCACGCGATCATCGTGCAGGTGATACAATTCAGCGATGGCTCGGGTCGCATCAGTGGATCCGCCATCAATTATTAAAATCTCGGCCACTTCATTGGGTTGAGCGATGAGGGATTCCAGGCAATTTGCGATGCGCGTTGCTTCATTGAGGACTGGTAGGAGTATAGTGATGCGCGCCGATGAGGGCTGGTCGGATGTTTCAACAAGCCTGCATTGCGAAGTTTTCGACAGGCGAAAAAATACTCGCGCTGCAAGTATCGTCTGCAATAAGCCCAGCAACAAAAACAATCGAGCTCCTACTAATCTTTCTGCGTCGACTGGCGGGGCGAGCCCCGCAAGGTTTCGCAAATACTGTCCGGTGGGATAGCGATGATCGTGAATCGGCTTGCTGCGGGATCGGGCACGATTTCCGGAGAGCGATTCAAGAACCCCGGCCAAGCGCCAAGGACCCGGTGTTCGAAGCTGCGCACCTCAATGCTGCCCTCGACTCTTCCTCGTCCAGTGATACGGCCGTTGAGAATCGAGTGTCCTCGCTGAACGACATACAACTCTCCGTCGGGCAGTAGCGGCACGGAAATTTTCAGGGTCGCGCCCGGATGCCCGTCACCATCCCAATCATAAACCGACGGGTCGTCTAACTTTGTCGGCAAATTCGGTTCGCTCGAACTCGGCTTGTAGCCGATTCGTTCAATCCCTAGATCCGCTCGATAGCGCCATCCTTGACCGTCTTTCTC
>JAJONK010000389.1 GCA_021323355.1 Deltaproteobacteria bacterium | reverse complement strand
AACCAACCGACACCGAGCGCCTGCTCCGGCTTAAAACCGGTATACTCGTACCAGCGGTCATTGAGCGAATAGCACCAGCCGTCGGCGCGGCAAGCCCAGACGAACACCGGCACATAGTTGGACAGCATGCGCAGCCGTTCTTCACTGTCCCGCAGCGCGCGCTCCGCTTTCTTCTCTTTGGTGATGTCCTGGCCCTCAATCACGGTGCCGACGGGCATGCCGTCTTGAATTATCGAGCTGGCGGCGCAACGCACAGAGAAAAAGGTTCCGTCCTTGCGCACGAACATCTCTTCGTGACCTGTAATTCTTTCGTCAAACGGCAGCACATTATGGAGTCGACAATCGCTGATCGGGTAAGGCGAGCCGTCAGGCCGGCTGTGATGAATTTTTTCATGCAGAATCTGGCCGATCAGCTCTTGCTCATCATAACCGGTCAAATGCCTTGCGGCCGGGTTGGCAAAGGTAACGCGTCCCATCGGATCGGTCATAAACAACATCGATGGTGCATTATCCGTAATTGTCTCTAGCAGTTGCTTTTGGTGGCGCAGCTCTTCCTCGGCTCGCTTGGTTTCAGTGATGTCGATGTTGACGCCGAGAACCCGGGTTAGCTGGCCGCTAGCGTCGTACCAACCCTGGCCCTTGGAGGCTATCCAGTGAATCTTTCCGGAAGGATGCAGAATACGATATTCTAAAGTGAACGGCTGCCGCTGCCGAATGGCCTCAGCACGCTCAGCCTCCACCCGCGCAAGGTCCTCCGGGTGAACCAGCTTTTGCCAGTGCTCGTAACGGGTCATGCCGCGGGCGGGCACTCCATAGACCATCTCTTGCTCGGGCGTCCATGCTAAATCGTTGGTTCGCGCGTTCCAGTCGAAGATACCAAGATGAGCGCTGACCTGCGCTAAACGAAGCCGCTCAGCAGTCTCGTGAAAGGCATCCTCAGCGCGTTTCCGGTCGGTGAAGTCAAACACGATGCCAAGAAACCGAACCGCCGCGCCCGCGTCATCGTAGAGAAACCGGCCGAACGGCGCCAGCCAGCGAATCTCGCCATTGTCGGCGCGTATGATCCGGTGTTCCAGACAGTAGAGGGATTGGGACGACTTAGCCCGCTCCATCGCTTGCGCGACACCGGCGAAATCCTCAGGGTAAATACGCGAGCGCCACATCTGGCGGGTGACGGGTCCGGCATCCGAAAGGTATCCCAATAGTGAGTACAGCTCCCGATTCCAGACTAAAGTGTCGGTTCGCAAATCCACATCCCAGATTCCCATGCCGGCGCCGTCCACGGCCAGCCGGAGCCTGCTTTCACTTTGCTCAAGCCGCTCCACCTGCTGGCGTGATTCCGCCAGGAGGCGCAAACGCTCTTGCGCCATCGCCACGTAATGGCAAATCGTCCGCATGAAGTCGATTTCGTCGTTGTCGAAATCGTCGCGCCTCTTGCTCGCGAAACATAGTGTGCCGATCAAGCGCTCGGCAACGAGCAGAGGATGACCGGCATAGGCCGAAAAGCCCCGCGCCTGGGCAGACTTCGCCTGTTGATCATCGACCTTCTTCAGTGCTTTCCGGATGACCTCCTGGCGTAAATCCGCGGGAATTTCATGGAGCGATTTGCTGATACCGAGTGGCTGTGAGGCGGGCAACGCATCAGAGTCTGCATCGCCGCGGGACTCCAGCACGAGGGCGGAACCGGAGCTGTCCACCCGGTAATTGAAGTAGGTATCCAATGCGAGGTGCTGTCGCACGGTCTCGAAAACTTCTCTGATCATCACAGCGGGATCATGCGCGGTAAGCAGTCGCTCCGAGACTTGCGCAAGCAACGCCAGTCGTTCGTTCTGCCGGCGCGCTCGCTCTTCAGCGCGCTTGCCCTCGCTGATGTCGACGACGACAGAGATTGTCCGCTCCGGCGCGCCCGTGGCATCGCGGATCAATTTGACGTTGATCGAGACCCAGAGAATTCGGCCGTCTTTGCGCACCAGACGTTTTTCTCCGACCAGATCCTCGGTTTCGCCTCGCAATAACGCGGCAACTAACTCGGCTTCACGGCGGCGATCGTCTGGGTGAGTCAGGTCGGATGGCGCCAAGCCCAACAGCTCTGACTCGGTATAACCAACCAGCTCACAGAAACATTTATTGACGCGAATGAATTTTCCCGTTGAGGCGTCGATTTGCGTCTTGCCGACGCCGGCCAGCTCGAAGCTGGCACGAAACTGCGCTTCGCTGCGGCGCAAGGCAGCCAGCAATTCTCGGTTTTCTTGTTCACGGCTGTAAAGGCGCAGCAGCGCGCGGGAGGTTGCAACCAGCTCATTTGCTTGCACCGGCTCAGTCAGGTAAGCATCCGCTCCGCCTTCCAAGCCAAACACACGGTCTTCTGCCGTAGTCCGCGAAGCTGAAATCTGCAAAACGAGAATGTCGGCCGTTGAAGGGTTGGCTTTAAGCATGCGGCAAACCTCCAGCCCGCTCATATCCGGCAAGTTCACTTCCAGAAGGAGCAGCTGCGGTTTTACCTCGGCCACTAAACCAAGACCGTCTGCGCCGGTTGAAGCTTCGAGCACCCGATAGCCGGCGAGACGAAGGATCCGGCTCTTGGTATGACGGCCGGCATCATCGTCATCTACATTGACAATAGTATGGGTCAACGGTTCAGTCATGAGCGTCTCTCATGCGAATCCAGCCGACTCTGCTGGTCGATTCGATTTCAGCCGTTGCCGCTAGCCTCGGAATTGTGCGACTCGACCAATCGTGCCTGCAGGGCCGCCGGCGCCATCGCTGCCGCAAGCAAATCATCAACGGCTTTGGCTGAGAGGTCAACCTTATTTATTAGCGCATAGGCCTTTTCTTTGAGTTCTTGACGCTGATGCCCGTCAAGCTCGGCCGATGTCACCACCGCCACCGGAATATTGCGCGTAGCCGGATGGGCCTTGATGTGATTCAAAACATCGTAGCCTGAGAGACCCGGCATGTTGAGATCCAGAAAAATAAAATCCGGTTTGATTTCTTGCAAGATTTTTAGACCTTCCAACCCGCTTGCCGCCTGCTCAATGATGCATGGCTGTTGCTCGAGAAGGCGCACGAGTATGTAGCGGTCCACCGGTTCGTCGTCGATGATCAAGATACAGGGCTGCTCATTTCCGTGTTGGAGCGCTTGTTCTGCTTCCGGGCTTTCAGCACTTGCAGCAGTAAGAGCATGAAGATGCCTGATCAAGGTTTCGCGCCCGATCGGCTTCAGGCAGTAAGCATCGGCGCCTAGGGATAGGCCCTTGCGTTCGTCGTCGACACTGGTGATAACCAGCACCGGGATGTCCCGCGTCGCGCTCTCCGCCTTGAGCTCGGCCAACCAGGTCCACGAGTCTTCACCGCGTAGAAGAATATCCATAACAATGGCGCGCGGCCGAACCTGCTGCAGTATTCGGCGGGCCTCACCCAGGTTGTTCGCCGAGATCTGTTGAAACGCAGATTGACGAAGAAACTTTTCATAGAGGAGGTGAGTCTCTGGAGCGTCCTCCAGAACCAAAACGGTAATGCGTGTTTCATCGATTTCCCATAAAGCCGCCGGTTTCGCTTCCCCAATTGTCTGGCTCTCCAGCACCTGCGAATGATAAAGCGGAATTGTCACTGAAAACGTTGAACCGATCCCTATCTGACTCACCAGATCGATTTTTCCATTCAGCAGTGTAGCCAGTTT
>JAJONK010000388.1 GCA_021323355.1 Deltaproteobacteria bacterium | reverse complement strand
AATTTTGTCCGCCTCGTCCGGTGACGTGTCCATGCCCTCCATGCCCAGAACCTCGAATCCGGCGTCAGTAAAATAGCGGGTAAAGATATCGTTCATCTTCTGATCGCGGTAGTAGGTGCAGCCGACAAATTTTTTGATACCCAAGGCACGCAGTGCCTGGGCCTGTGACATGCCGGAGGTGAAGATCGGCACTTTATATTGGGCCTCCCATCCGCCGACGATTTCTTGCTCCGCCTTATGGCCGCGCACCATGAACGGCGGGCCACCTTCAGGATGCATCAAATCGACGCCGATCTCCGCCAGCTCGGCCATCTTAGCGTGGTAGGTTTCCATCGCACTGAGATAACCGCGTTCGGAATGTTCCTTGATGCCGGCGTACATCGGGATGCAGCCGACGCCTTCCGGAAGAAGCCGGATAAACTCCACTAATGATCCTGAACTATAAGTGGGCTTTATCACGCCAACGATTCCGCGCCATGTGCCGGAAGCCATATGCACCTCCTCTAACCGGCTGCTGAAAAGGTCCATATGCTTCGTTGCGCTACAATCGTCTCGCTGCAACGTACTGTCAGTACGTCTCCGCTCGTCGATTTTTGCGCGTCTCGCCTGTGGATCCTTTGAGCAGCCTGCAACCAAGTTTTCAGGAACCTGCTAGGTCGGATTCATAGCCGGTTGCGATACTATTCGAACCCGCGAAGCAAACGCAAGTACGAGAAAACCAGAAGGGGTCACTGACCGTTGGCCCGTTGCCAATTTACAATCCGGTTCGTATCTGAAATTTCACATGACGGAATTGGGATAAACGATATTTCGGGAACTCGTCGCGATAGCGAGTGTTATCCACCGATAGCGCACGATTGCGACTGGACGCGACGCCATTGGAAGTCCCACCCCGTCGAAGTGGCGGCTAACGAGGGTAACTAAAGATTGACTAGTGATTGCTGCAGCTCTAACGGACGAATCCGCTTTGTTCCAGCCTTTGCAAAATGGAGATGTCGACTAAATCTTCCGGTTTGAGTTGTGCGATCTTCGGACTTGTCGCGCCCATTACTTGAATGGTCGCCTTTACCGCGTCCATATTGGGATACGGCTTGCGTTCGACTTTGGGCAGCAAATCTTCGTATGCCCGCTCGGCTTCCTTTCGACCGATCCGTAAGTTCTTAGCCAAGACGTCCGTAACAGTTATACGGTTCGCGGGATTCAGCATGAATGCGTTTCCTTCCACGATCGTTTTAACAATGGCTTCAGCTGTTCGAGGGTGGTCTCTGAGAAACCGCCTTGTTGTCGCGACGGAGTTGTTGACGAACGGGACCCCAAGCTCTTGGAGGTTCCCCAGATACGAGAAATGCTTTTCTTTCAGTGTACCGGAAACCGAAGGATCAATAATGGTTGCGTCGATCCGTCCGGTAATTAGTGCCTGCGCGCGAGTCGGCTCGTCTCCTACGACTAGAAAAGTGATACCGTCACGCTTCTCGTTAAGCCCGAAGCGGTTCAACATGAGAAAAGAGGCGACATGCGAAGAGCTTCCGAAGCCGCTGATGGCGATGGTTTTGCCTTTGAGGTCCTGTGGGCGTTTGATGTCAGGCTTTGCCCATATGTCATAGGTCAGCACATTTGTAATCCCCATGATCATAACTGCATCGCCGCCGCCGGCGACAGCGGACGATACAAGGGCGGCTCCTACTGAGCCGATGGGAGCCGATTCCGAGACGATCGCTTGGATCATACGTACTCCGCCAGAAATAAATACGATGGTCGGATCAAGGCCGTTTTTTTTGAACAAACCCAGCTGTTGAGGGACCCACAGGAAAGCCATGTCATTGCGCAAACTCGAGTGGCCGATCACGACTTTTTCTAGTTCCTGGGCGGCACTGCTCGATAGCTTCAAGAACAATGGGAGTACCAATACGAAGCCTATAAGCCACCGATTTCGCCTCATGTTCACTCCTTATGATTAGTTAAAGTCCGTTCAAAGAAATCGTTTCGATTCGCTAAAAACGGATTAGACTTAAAAACAACAAAAAAGCCTGAGAGTGGCTGAACTGAAATTCGTCGGTTCTTCGCCGAAGCCGATTCGTGTATTACAGTGCGTCAGGTGCCGTTGTCAAATATGTCGAGCTCCAACACCCTTTGCGTCTCGGCGTTTTGTTGACAGCGAAATTTGCGTGCTGATATAGCCTTCGCGATGAGAGCGAAATGATGGCCTGGCGCTAACTCGCGGTGAGTTCGCCAAGCTGGAGGAGGAAGTGATGTCTACTGTTTTGCTGCTGAATAATGCCGACGTAGAGAAGCTTTTGACGATCAAAGATACGATCCACGCTTTGGACGAAGCTTATTTGGAACTGGATAAGGGCCAGACGGCTAATCGCCCCCGCACGTTTACTTTTTCGCCGACGAACCAAGGTCGTTTCGTTGCGAATACCCATGAAGGGCTTATCCGTTCCAAGGGTATTTATGATATCCGTGTCGTTACTCATAGCCGGCCGGACCCGACTCGCGATCCAGACAAAGTGAACTACTTCCACGGAGCGCTCAACTGCTCGCTTGATCTGCTCTACGATATCAACAGCGGGGATTTGTTGGCGATCGTACACGACGGCTATCTCCAGAAGATGCGCGTTCAGGCCACCAATGCCATTGCCGCGCGTTATATGGCAAGAACAAGTGCAACGAGTATGGCACTTATCGGTTCGGGCTGGCAGGCCAGCGCCGCCATTGAGTCCATGCGCTTCGTGCGTCGGATTCAAAAGGTCAACGTTTTCAGCCGTAACGAGCAGAATCGAAAAACATTCGTTCGGCAGATGCGGTCGATCTATCAGGATATAGACATACAGGACTTCGACAGCGCTGAGCAGGCCGTACGCAGCGCCGATATGGTGGTTGCCGCCACTACCTCAAATGTTCCGGTCTGCAAAGGCGAATGGATCGAGAATGGGATGCATCTAACCGGGATACTGCCTTATGAGTTTGACCTGGATTGCTACCGGAAGGCCGATTGTATTGTCATCTTCAATCGGCTCCACGGTAGAGACTACACGCTGCGGCGTGGGCCGGAGGAAGAACCACTGGATATCCCGCCGCACGCGGAGCTGTTAAAAAACGCGCCTGAAATCGCGGATCTGGTATCTGAAAAAGTTTCAGCGAGAGAGAACGACGATCAAATCACGATCTTTGCCAATGGCGGACATGGCTGGGGTCATGACGGCGGTCCGGGTTATGGAATCCAGTTTGCTGCAATGGCAAACCTAGTCTACAACTTGGCAAAAGCGAGCGGTGTTGGTCGAGAACTGCCGCTCGATTGGTTTCAGCAGAACGTGAACTCGTGAATGTATTCAAGATGAGTTCGGGTCGCCCCACGCTAGACATTAGAACTCAAAGAATTCTCTCCGATACCGGCACCTTTTAAGTCTTAGAGGCGCTTTTTTACCACCGAAATCGCCCGCGTAACAACGAAGGACGACATGGTTTGTCGCACTATTGAAGTTGCATTTGCATATTCGCCGACTAAATCCTGACACCGTGCCCTTGACTCGTCTTGCGGAGTCTTGGCGTTTCACTTTCTATCTAACTATTTCATCAGCTCCGCGGCGTGCAGATATTGGAGGTCGACGAACCGTTCTGCGGCGGGCAGCGGTGGTTTCACCTCGCCGGCTTCCGCCATTATTTGAATCACCTGATTGA
>JAJONK010000387.1 GCA_021323355.1 Deltaproteobacteria bacterium | reverse complement strand
ATCCTCCGGCAGCGGTGTCAAAAATAGCCGGTGCATCCAGTTGTCAGTGCTCGGTGTTCCCAGAGCGGAATCTACCAGCACCGCCAACGGCCAGGCTTGCAGCAGTCCGAGAGCGGTTGAGCAGGCGGTGAGCGACAAGAGAAAAAGGATCAGACGCAGATCGTCCCGAAAATAGCGGATGGCACGGCACACGTCTTGGAGTGTTTGCGACTTGAAGCCTTTGAGGAGTTTATAGGTCATCCTGATTGAGAATCCGCGAAGTTTAGATCAATGCTGGAGTAGAATACCCGTGAAAGGGGAGGCTACTTACCTAAAGGCGCACGCAAGGCTTCTCTGTATCTCCTGGTTAGAGTCTGTGGCTGGTGGTAGCGGCTGATTGCTCATGTGAAATCGTATTATAAGAGGAGATCCAGGCGCTGAGAAGAAAAAACAATCCCCGGGCGATATTCACTCGAGCCCTCAAACGGAGTTAACGCGTGTCAGGCGTTGGAGGAAGTTCAGTCGGCAGCGCTCGCGCCCCTTGTGAGATTAGAGGAGGGAAAGGGGAGAAGATGTCTAAAAAAAGTGCGTATCAGACGTCTGGCTTCTGCTTGTACCGTCGGCAGATTCAGTCTACTGGAGCGCGGCGCCCCCGCTGGAGCAGGATATTTTCTGCTCCAGTGGGGCCCGGACAAACCGTGATCGATCCTATGTCGTAGGGCGTGCAGGCTGAACGACGAATCGGACGCGGCGGTTTTTTTGCCAGCATTCCTCGGTCTGTTCCCGGCAAACAGGAACTTCTTCGCCGTAGCTAATGGTTGACAGCCGATCGGTGGAAGTCCCGAGCGTAACTAAATAGTCTTTCACACTCTCGGCGCGCCTAGAGCCCAGAGCTACATTGTACTCTGTGGTTCCTCGCTCGTCGCAATGTCCCTCGATCTGAACTTGCGCCGACGGATTGGCTTTCAACCATGCCGAGTTTGCCTTGAGGATTTCACGGGAGTCCGCGCGCAGGTCGTAACGATCGAAGTCAAAGTAAACATCCTTCAAAGGACTGGACGCAGGGGTCGCGGTTGACTCACCGCGTTGAAGTGCATCGAGGCTCGAAGATGGCGGCGCTTTTGTCGTTGATTCGGTCGTTTTACCGGAATCGACTTTTTTCTTGGTCTCGGCCGGGGCCGGAGTGGCGGCGGCCGACGCAGAAGGTTCAGGGGTGGTGGGCGTGGTGGTGGAAGAGCATCCGGCAAACGCGAATGCGCCCGAGAGAATGATCATCAATGATAAGTTTGGTAAGTAGCTCATACCTTTTTACCTCCTGCTTTCACGTTAATAGTCTTGCCGCCTAAGGTGCTGGAGACGAATCCATCACCTATCAAACGAACTACCTGAATCGGATAGTACGACGCACAATTGCGGCCCTCCAAGGCTATCTCCCGGTCTAGTAAGCATCAGAAAAATGCTAGTCAAGATCAATGTACAAGATCGCGCCTACAATTTCACCCTACACGGCGGCTGATTTGAATCGCCATTGTTATCGCCTTACCGCGTCCGCCGATCCGGCGGCTTGTCTTCTCCTGCGAACCTCAATCCCCGGAGATGCGATCTCTGGGAATTTGGCCGACACGCGATTCAAAAGACGAAGGGCAGCCAATCATTTGCTTTGCGCCATAGCGCGCAAATACTCCACACCGGCTTTGTAATCTTCGAATAGTTTCTTGACGCCGTCCTTGACGATTCGGTCCGCGGCTTCGCCGGTGGTTGGGTCCGGTGCCTCGCCGAGCGCCTTTTCGAAATCGGCGCGGAATTCGGGATCCTGGGTCATTTTCGCAAACGCCTGACTTAGCGTTGTCATCCGATCGCGCGGGGTGCCAGGATGCAGGCCAACCGAATATTGGAAAGCCTGCGGGATTACCGCCGCCTTCCAAGCTTCCCACCGGGGTCCGTGTTTCTTCTCCTTGGGCAATACCTCGTCCAGATTCGGCACGTGCGGCAACAGCTTCGATCGCGTAAAGCTTTCGTCCGTGCCGATGATTCCGGTCTGCCACAGAACCGCTGCCGTACCGCTCTTTTCCCGCGGCTGTATGTTGGCCTGGTAACCATCCTGGGGATCTTCGAACATGTGGATCTCTCCCTTTTCGAATGCCAAGAGGAGATCCGATGAACCTTTGTAACCGTTGACCCAAGTATGCTCGACGCCATAGAGTTCCAATGCGAGTTTGGGCCTTATGCTTCTCAAGCTCGACACCCCCGAGCCGCCGACCCGCAACGGCATGCCTACCTTGAGAATATCCTGCGCCTTCTTCAAGCCGGTGGTATTCGGGTTGGCGACGGTAAGCCAGCTGTCGGAACCGAGCCATATGATCGGCACCTGGCGGATATCGTATTTGACGTTAGCGCTGCTGGTCAAAAAAGTGTTCATCACCGTGCTGGACGGAAAATGGAGCAAGGTTAAACCGTCCGGTTTCGCGACGCTGAAAACATGGTTGGCGGCAACGAGCCCTCCAGCGCCCACCGTGTTTTGGACCACGATCGATGGATTTCCTGGAATGTATTTTGACAGATGACGCGCGAAAAGGCGCGCCCGGATGTCGATGGTGCCGCCGGGCGCAAACCCAGCAATGATGCTGACGGTCTTACCCGAGTAAAACGGTTGCTCGGCGGTGAATCCGGGGGGTGTCGATAACCAGACAACCAGCGCATATCCAAGCGCGCAAGCAAGCATCCTCGACCCTATTGTGGAAATTCTCATCGGCGTAATCTCCCTGCTCCTCGGTGGTTGCGCAATCGCTGCCGTCAAACTCAAGTTGTCGAGCGAACCAGATTAGAAGTCAAGAAAAATCCGATGACCCTCTATACTTGAGCGACAAAGTCGTCCCTAGGGCAGGAGGAAGAAGTTTGAAAAGGGCTCGCGGTGATCCTTAGATTGGCTTATTTGACACGACTTAAACCTGATGAAAGAATCCGGATGCTTGGCAGGCGTGTGTCGAAAGGAGAGCGGTAGTGGCAGTTTTACAAAGTGAAGTTATTCCGAAAAATTCCGGGGGGGCCTATATCGTTAAGAAAGGCCAGAGGCTGCGCATCGCCGGAAAGAGCATCGTTGATTTTGTCGCATTCAATCTTGACGACTTGACCGAACGATTCGATCAGGCGCGGACCAAAACCAATCAGGCCAAAATCTTCATCACCACCGGGGATACTCTATTCTCCAAACGCAACAACCCGATGCTGACCGTTGTTGAAGACACGTTCACCGAAGGGCGTCACGATCTTCAAAAAGGCATGTGCAGCCGCAAGCGCTTCGAAATGGTGGCTCAAGGGAAAGCGAAACGAGTGTTTGCCGAAGGTGTCGATATCAATCCTAAGGCTCCCGAACAAATCCCGGACCATGGCTGTTTCGAAAACCTGAGCGATGCTCTGAAGCAGTGGAAGATAGCGCCGGACGATATCCCCAGCCCGTTTAATATTTTTCAATGCATGCGCATCGATCCTGAAACAGGAATTATGTACGACACGATGATCCGCCCCAAGGAGGAAGCGCATGTGGATTTTCGCGCCGAGATGGATTGTTTAGTTGCGGCCAGCGCTTGTCCCGAGTCGGGCAGAGGACAGGCGATCCGAGTGGAAATCTACGATGACTAGGAGATAGACAGGCAGTATCTAACAAAACAAAAAAACACCCCAGAGACACAGAGAGCGCAGAGAACAT
>JAJONK010000386.1 GCA_021323355.1 Deltaproteobacteria bacterium | reverse complement strand
TTCTCGCTGAGCTACGAAGGTCGTGGGCGGATTGAGCAAAGTCGCTTGTATTTTTCCGGTCCTAAGAGCGATCAAGCGTTCAGGCGTGCCGCCGATGACGATCACGGAAGTGTCTTTACCAGGCACGAGTCCAAGTTTTCTCAAAACAAGTTGGGTGGCTGTGGCTGAAGCCCCGGTCAGTCCGGAAACCCCTAACAGCCCGCCTTTAAGCTGCTCTGCGGATTTGATATCGCGTTGGCTCATGAGCCAATATTCAAAGCCAACGTATCCGGCGGCGACGTAGACGGTGCCGAAGCCTCTCAGGTTACTTTGTACGACTGCCGGAGCGGCGCCTTGAATCATATTCAGCTCTCCCGAAAGCAGCGCCATCACCGAGGTCGCAGCCTGGGCGCGAATCAGCTGAACATCCAAACCATTTCGGCTAAAAATCCCGGTTTCTTTCGCAACCCACACCGGAAGTTGCGTCGGACCTACGCCGGTATAGCTGACCGTGACCTTGAGCGCTTGCCCGGCAACCGTTGAAACGGCACTAAAGAAGCCGATGATACAGATTAAATTAAAGGCGACCCATTGCACCGTTGCATCTCCTCGCTCTAGATGACCAAACATGACACCAGTCCGGCGGAATCACACGGCCCAACCTTCTTCCGATAACTCCAAATGAGTCCCATCAGGGTCTTTTAGCGACACAGTCTTGTAGGGACCCCCAAAGACGCTCGGTTCCATCGCCAACGGCGGCTCGCCTTTGTATGTCAGACCGCGCGCCTCTTTCAATCGTTCCTCGACTTGCTGAATGCCGTTCACTTGAAATCCTAATACCTGAAGGCCTTCGCGCGGCACCGGCGGGTTCATGATCAGGCCCAGATTGATGGTGCCATCCGAGAGATAGATTGCCCGGCTCTCGGTTCGTGGGTTATCCATTCTGTCGACTTCCTTCATGGAGAAAATATATTTATAAAACTCGGCGAGACGTTCGGGATTATTAGTTTTGATACCGACGTATCTTACACCCGGAAGATTTTTATCATCCCTCGTTCCCCATCCCCGTTCGGCGACGTCAACACCATTACCATCCGGATCCAGAATACGAACCTCGGTGTAACGGCCATCGTTGGGCCTGGAACCCAAGCTGATTGGCGGATCCAGCTGACTAAGCTTGGTTTTGATTTCATTGAGGCTATCGACCTTGAAACCAAAGTGGTTGATGCCGACATCTCTTTTTACTTCGGCGATCGTTTGATGGATTTGTAAGCAGTTGAGATTGAAATAACCATCGGTGACGTAGAAGGCATACGGGCTGTTTTGCTCTTCATTCCAGACCTCCTCCATCCCCAAGATCAACTGATAGAACCGCGCCAGCCGTCGGTTGTTGTTGGTGCAATTGGCCATATGTCTTATCTCGGACATTTTTTACCTCCCGATCACCCAGGGCTTTTAAGTTTATAACAATTTACGGCGTCCTAATTTCAGCCCGACATTACGTTAGCGCGAACGATGCCGTCAAGACCACCACGCATGTTTGACTATTGGATTAGCTCGGAACTATGATCTGGCACTACCGCTCGAACACCGTGCTGGCGTAATCTCATTGCACGATGTAGAAGGTAAAGCTCGAATGAAAAGAAAACTGCTCATTACTATCTCGCTGCTGTTTATTTCTGCCAAACTCACGAGCGCCGCCGAGCTGCAGGTCATCACCGTCGCACTCGTCTCGCCGAGTTGGAGCACCGGGCTGCCAACGGCAGTCGCTCGGGGCGCCGGTTTCTTTAGAAATGAAGGCTTAGAGGTTCGGCCGGTGACACTCGCCAGCAGTGGCCCCATCATGATGGCTCTACTGATGAGCGGTCAGGCTGAAATGGTTATCGCCGGCGGCGTCGCGATTTTGCGGGGCATTGCCCGGGGCGCACCTGTTGTCGTCGTTGGCGGACATCTGAGCAGAATGAGCTATGCGTTGATCGGCGCTAAGGGATTGAAAACTGTCGACGACCTCAAGGGCAAGGCGATAGGAATTACCGGCATCGGCGGCATAGGGGAATTTGCCGTCGTCGAATCGCTAAAGCGAAACGGTTTGATCAAAGACCGCGACTTCACCCTGCTCAATATAGAGGGAGGCACGGCAGCAAGGATGGCGGCCCTCAAGGCCGGCAAAGTGCACGCAGTGCCGGTGACACCAGGGCAGCGAGTACAGGCTGAGAATGACGGATTTACGATTCTTCTTGATGTGAGAGATTCGCTTGCGGATCTTCCGTCGAACATTGTCGCGTCGACAAAAGAGTTTGCCAAGTCCAACCCGGACAAAACGATTCGCTTTCTAAGGGCTCTCGGCAGGGCTGTCGATTTAATTCAGCAGGATAAGGATAAAGCGATAGCGCTGGGCAAGGCTAATGGCTTGCGTGGAGACGCACCGATGGAACGAAAAGCGCTAGATTATTATGTTCAGGATCTGGACATCCGCATCAACAAAAACAATGTCGAGGCTCTGTTGAAGTTGCTTGACATCGCGGATCCTCCTGAAAGATTCTTCGATGATACTTATTTAAGCCGAGCCCTTGCTCGATAATAGACGAAGACAGTATAAATTTTCTAACTATGTACTGATGGGGTGGCTCATGGACACTAAGCAGCTTTTGGAAGTTTCTCCTGAAAACACCGGCCTAATCATCGTTGACATGCAATCCGAAGGCTGCGAACGACATGGGTCGACGCTAAAGCCGGCTATCAAAAATATCCGAGCTCTTCTAGATAGGTTTCGGCAAGCAAACGGAAACATTATTCACGTTCAGTCGGTTCGGGCTAAAGATCATCCGGAATTTACGGTTTTCGGCAAGGACTACTCTTTGATCGAAAATACCCCGGCAGTCGAGTTCGTTGACGAGTTAAAGCCGCTACAGAATGAGATCGTGGTGCAGAAGTTCTCGCACGACTGCTTCTATCGGACCACCATGGAAGATGAGCTTAGAAGGATCGACCTTCGCCCTTGCAGAGACCGCATCCTCGTAACCGGCATTGGCTCAAACAACTGTGTTTATCACGCCGATTTGCCTTGAGCCAGTTCCGGTCGCCTGCTTACAACTTCAACGTAACGGTCACGCGATCGGAAAATATCAAGATTACTGCCGCCATAAAACAGAGAGCCTTGGGCTAGCCAATTCCGGACGAGCCGGGTCATTAACATCCAGCGAAGCCGCGATTTCAAAGAATCAGTTTCAGTCGGCCGTGAACTATTTGATGTAGCCTTCTTTAACCAGTAAATCGACCAAACTCGAATCGATGAATGATCCGGGATCGGCTGCGGCTGCTTTGGGCGTCGTCTTCTTGATTGCGCCGAAGGGTGCACCGACGTGACCAACTTTGTCTCTGAGATCCTGCGGGAGTTTTGATGTCCTGCTGAACCATCAACCAATATCAACTACACGCGTCATCATAGTTGCGAACTTCAGACCCATTGGTTTGAACGGTCGACTGTGCTTATGAACTCCCGGTCGCGAGCAAAATCTTGGGTACTATAGCGTCGGCCTGACGTATAGCGCGGTCTGCTGAAATAATCTTAAACGGCTACCTGGGGTGTCTAAAACCAAGATTAACCTTACGATAATGATGGTTCTGCCTCAGCATTGACTGGTCATCCCGGTGTCAGTATGGTTACCCGACACTTTCACAGGGGGTTTCAAAATGCGCATAAGGCCGGCAAGCTTCACGATTTTCTTTCTATGGCTCGCTGCATTAATCAACCAGTCGATTTCACCTGCCAGTGCGCAGGAAGCTTTTTTTCAGGGCAAGACAATCCGCATCATCGTCGGTTTTTCCGCCGGCGGCGGTTTCGATGCTTACTCCAGGACGATTGCGCGACACATGGGCAAACATATTGCCGGATCACCCTCTGTCCTGGTCGAAAACATGCCGGGCGCCGGAAGCATGATCGCCGCCAATCATCTTTATAATCAAGCGAAACCGGATGGCCTTACCATTGGGAATTGGATCGGCGGCCTGATTCTTCAGCAAGCTCTCGGTGCCAAAGGCATCGCTTTCGACGCCATGAAGTTCGAATGGATCGGCGCTCCGGTACGGATCAACAATGCCTGCCTGCTGGCGCGCAAGAGCGGTATCACCAGCTTGCAGCAGTGGATGGAATCGAAAACCTTGGTGAAAATCGGCGCCGAGGCGGCGGGCTCCACCACCTCGGATATCCCGCGGCTCCTGATGAAGTACACCCAAATTCCATTACAATTGATCGAAGGCTACAAAGGAGTTGCCGATGTTCGCATCGCCACTGAGGCCGGTGAGGTGGCGGGTTTTTGTTCAAGTTGGGAAGGAACCAAAACATCGTGGCGCAGCGTGCTGGAAAGTAAGGAAGCTTCGGTGATACTGCAGGCGGTTCCGCAACCGCACGCCGACCACCCCAAGGCGCCGCTGGCCATTGATCAGATCAAGTCCAAGGAGGGGCGCGAACTTTTTAAACTGGTGGTTCACGACATCGGCGGAACCATCAATCGGCTCTATGCATTGCCGCCCGGCACCCCAAAGGACCGTGTGAAGATTTTGCAGAAGGCATTTCAGGATACCATGAAGGATCCCGAGTTCTTGGCGGAGGCAAAGAAAGTCAGGCTGGATATCGACCCCTTGAGCGGCGAAGAAATCGAAAAAACCGTAGCTGGAGTTAAAAACATCCCTGCCGCAAGCCTAACCACACTGAGAGACATCCTACTGCCGAAGTAACCGATGGCCGACAGATCTTCGTTAAGACGGTTACGCTTCGAGTTGAATGGTCAGTGGCGTGAGGCTACCGTCGAGCCTCAGGTTTTACTTGCCGACTTCATCCGCAATCACCTCGGTCTAAAGGGAACAAGGAAGAGCTGCGAAGTGCAGATTTGCGGCGCCTGCACTGTGCTGGTGAATGGTAGGCCCGTCAGTTCCTGCATGACTCCTGCATTCGAGATCGATAATAAGTCGGTCATGACCATCGAAGGCTTGGCTCAAGGCGACAACCTTCATCCGATACAACAGGCGTTTTGGCAGGAAGGCGGACTTGAATGCGGCTACTGCACTTCGGGCATGATCCTGACGGCATATGCGTTGCTCAGCGAGAACCCAGATCCGAGCGAAGAAGAAATTAAACACTGCCTAAGCGGCAATATCTGCCGTTGTACGGGCTATGTGCCGATCATTGCGGCTATTAAACGGGCAGCTTATTTGATGCGATCTGATACCACAGCAATTCTTTCGCTGCCGCAATCAGACGAGCGCCGCACCGACGGTCCTGCTAAAATCCGCGGCGAGGCAATTTATACAGCCGACCTCGTTCGCCCGGGCATGCTGTACGGCAAAATCCTGCGTAGTCCGTTGCCGCACGCGATAATCAAAAACATCGATGCGACCGCCGCCGAGAAGCTGCCGGGCGTCGTGACCGTTCTCACCCGCGACGATCTAAGGGACATCAACCCTTACTTCGGCCCGCTGGTCAAGGACCAGACTATTCTCGCGTTTGACAGAGTACGTTACGAAGGTGATCCGGTTGCGGCGGTTGCGGCCGTCAGTGAGGAGATCGCCGCAGAAGCCCTCGGCCTCATTCACGTCGCCTACGAAGAGCTCAAACCGCTACTTTCGATAGATGAAGCCTTGGCTGACGATGCACCAAAAATTCATGAAGTCACTAGCGAACATGGGGAAAAATTCCCGGGCTACCCGAGTGTCGATGAAGAAACCAAGAAATATCGCAACGTAAGTTTTCATTTCGGTTGGAACAAGGGCGACATTGCACAAGGGTTAACCGAATCACACCGCGTTTTTGACAACTGTTTTTATTTTCCTAAAGTTGCTCACTATTCACTGGAACCGCACATGGTTTTGGCTGAGTGGCGCGACGAGACTGTGACCCTCTGGAGCTCGACACAACATCCCTTCCTCGTGCAACAAGAAATTGCCGAAATGTTCGGCATTGCCAAAGAGAAGGTCCGCATTATTGTCCCCTATGTCGGCGGGGCCTACGGCAACAAAAACCACACCAAGTTCGAGCCGCTGGCCACTGCGCTGTCGCGCAAGACTCGGCGACCGGTGTCTCTCTCGCTTTCGACGGAAGATACCTTTCGCACCGTGAGCAAACCGGCCATGCGTGTACGGATAAAAACCGGCGTGAGTCAGGATGGCGTTCTAATTGCGCGGGAGTCCGTCGTTCATGTCGATGGCGGGGCCTATTCTGATGCCGGACCGCGAGTCACACAGAAGGCGGGGTACCGCGTTCACGGCCCCTATCGCATTCAAAACATCAAATCCGACGCCTATACCGTCTACACCAACACGGTACCCGCCGGCGCATTCCGCGGCATGGGGACACCGCAAGTAGTCTGGGCCTACGAGTCACAGATGGACATGATCGCCGACGAGCTGGGTTTGGATCCCGTGGAATTTCGTCTCAAGAATCTTTTGGAGCGAGGTGACGAATTCTCGCCCGGTGACACACCGTTGGATTGCGATTTGAAGGAGGGCCTGCTGCGTGTCGCTCGAGAGATAGGATGGAGTGAGACACAAGAACCGGACTGCGGTATCGGCGTGAGTTGCGCCTTGAAAGACGGCGGCGGCAACTACAAGATTTCCGACGCTTTTCGAGGGTACGGTGGAGATCGGCCAGGGATCGAATACGGCGCTGCGAAAAATTGCCGCCCAAGAACTCGGTCTTGCTGCAGAGAGAATCGAGCTTGCTCCCCTGGACACCTCGCGCACGCCGCTCGACTTCGGCACCTACGCAAGCAGCGGCACGACTGTTATGGGACTCGCGGTCCAAAGAGCAGCACAGGCCATCAAAACTCAGCTCATCGATGGCGCCAGAAGCTTGACCGGCCATCACGATGCGAGCTTCGAGCTGGATAATGGTTTCTTGCGTGTCGGTGAGATTGCTGTCAGCTTTCAGGAGGTGGTCCGGCACGTTAAGGGCGCGATTGGAACCATGATCGGCGAAGGGCGCTACGAAAGCATTAGAGACAAGAATCTTCTCTTGGGCGCCAAGGCGCCGTTCTGGGAAGTCAGCTGGGGCGCCGCCAAAGTTAAGGTGGATCGCGTCACGGGTGAGATCAAGATTTTGAAATTCGTCACGATCGCCGACGCCGGTAAGGCGATCAATCCACAACAATGTCACTCGCAGGAAATCGGCGCGATGGTACAAGGAATTGGTCAAGCATTTTTTGAGCAGACCCTGTATGAAAACGGCATCATGCTGAACCCCGGTTTAATCAACTACCGCGTCCCTGGAGTTTATGACCTGCCGGATGAGCTGGTGACGATCTTGTTCGAGAACGGCAACGGACCGGGTCCGTACGGAGTAAAGGGCATTGGCGAGAGCGGTTTGCTTACCGTGCCGTCGGCTATCGGTAATGCCCTCTTCTCAGCGGCTGGGGTTCGCCTCTTAGAGCTTCCTCTGACGCCGGAGAAGGTCTGGCGCGCGCTCCACCAAGGATACTTCAACCAGTGACGGAGATTTCTATTGCCTATCAAAGTAGACCCCAACAAATGTGACGGCTGCGGCATTTGCGTTTACGATTGCGGCGCTGACGTTTTTCGCTTTAACGATAAAAAGGACAAAGTTTTCCCGTACGGTAACAAGTACTGCGTCAACTGTTTTCTTTGCGAACTGGTGTGCCCTGAAGACGCCATCGAAGTAGTTCTAACGACGGCAAAACTAAACGGTAAGACTTCCGTTCCATGACCGATGTCGGCCAAATATTTGAGTGTGACGTATTGATCATCGGCGGCGGCTTGGCTGCCTGCATGGCGGCCATCGAAGCGTCAAAGCGCGGCGCCGATGTGATTCTCGTCGACAAGGGTAGACTCGGAAGGAGCGGTTCCAGCCCGACATCGGGAGGAGTACCGCAGGCCGCCTTCGGCCATGCGGATCCGAATGACAGCAAGGACGCGCACTTCAGCGACACGGTCATTGGCGGCGACTACATTCCCCATCAGAAAATCGTTCGAGCAGTCGTTTCCGAAATCACCGATCGGATTATTGAGCTCGAAGAAATCGGTCTTCACTTCAAAAAAACCGCGGATGGAAAGAAATGGAGAAAAGACTGGGTAGCTCGTTCGCGCGCAGCGTTCCGCCGATTGGCGGCAGCGTCGGCATGATGGGTACTCTCAGGAAAGAAGTTTTTAACCGCGAGGTCAACGTTCATCAGTGGACGATGATCACGAAGCTATTCAAGGACCACGCCCGAGTTGCCGGCGCGCTTGGCCTGAATGTTCAGACCGGAGCAACCCGCCTGTACAAAGCCAAAGCTATTATTCTGGCGGCAGGCAGCGCCGTTGCTTTACAAAAATATACCAGCGCAAACTTCCAGACTACCGGCGACGCTTATGTTGCGGCCTTCGATATCGGTGCCGAGCTCGCAAACCTGGAGTTTTTAGAATTCACGCTAATCCCGGCTCCCAAAGGCATCACCGTTCCGATGGCGGGACTGTCGCCTTTCACCAGCAAAGGTGGGCGATTTCTCAACGCGGCCGGAGAGCGTTTCTTGGAAAAGTACGATCCGGAAAGACTTGAGGGCACAACTCGAGCGATTCTCGTACAGGCCACTTACAAAGAGATGCTCGCCGGGCATGGGCCGATCTCGATCGATCCGTCGTTCATTCCCGACGAGAAGTGGGATGATGAGATCCAATATGAGTATGCGCCCAAATTGTCGGCCGCGGGCATCGACTGCCGCCGCGACCGATTCGAGTGGGTTCCGGCACTTCATACGTTTCTCGGCGGTGTTTTCATCAACGAACGATGCGAATCTCGAGTTTCCGGGCTGTTTGCTTGCGGAGAGTCGTCTACCGGCATGCATGGATCGAACCGGCTATCCGGCAATGCGATTGCCAGCTGCATGGTTCTCGGCGCTCGATCCGGAAAATTCGCGGCGCTTTTCGCCGGCGCCAACGATTTGGCCAAGCTTGAACCATTGGAAGCTTCACAGGAGCTAAAACGGCTCGAAAGTTTTCACGGCGAGAGTAAATTGGACCCAAACGATTTAGAGTGGGAGATTAAAAATCTCGCCTGGGAATCGGCCGGTGTCGTACGAAATGAAACCGGGCTGAAGGCAGGTGTTGATCGATTTGAAGAGATTCGCCGCGACAAGATCCCGCTGTTAAAGGGCAACGATCAACGCAGCTGGATCAAAGCGTTAAACTGCGCGAACCTGGCATGGGTTGGAGAAATGGTCACGAGGAGCGCGTTAGAACGACGGGAATCCCGGGGGCAGCATTACCGTGACGATTATCCAGTCAAGGAAAAAGGTTTGCCGAAGTGGATTAAAATTTCCAAAAAAGGAAAGAGCATCGACTGTAAAGTTGAGTCGATACCGTTTGGCGAACGAGACCTGATGCCTGGCACCGAAGGATAGCTGATGCCGGGCAGAGAAAAATCACATTCTAGAAGTTGATGTTCTTGGCGTCTGCTCATGCGGCTACGTCTCTACTTTTTCGACAGACATTTTGTTCTTGCTATTGCAAGGCCAAGTGATGTGAAGCTTTTGCGTTTCAAATCGCTGATTCCCTCCGTGACACTCTTATCTCTCCTGCTGATCTCAGGCATGACCGCAGCGGCCGACAAGCTCAGCTTGCTCTATTCCGCTCAGTCGGTATCTTACTCGATGCCCTGGGTCGCGCAGGACGCCGGATTGTTTCGCAAGCACGACCTGGACGTTAAATTGGTCTACATCCCCTCCTCGGGCGTGGCCACCGCGGCTCTCCTCGGTGGTGACATTGAAATCGCTTTGGCTGGAGCGGTAGGCATTGTGCGCGCCTTCGCTCAGGGCGCGAACGATTTGGTCTTCATCGGCGGCTTCAAGAACGAGCTCACGCACAACATCGTCGCACGGCCGGAAATCAGGCGACCGCAGGACCTTAAAGGCAAAGTCATCGGTGTCACCCGGCTTGGCAGCAACAGCCACTACTTCGCGGTGCAAGCGCTGCCGCGCTTCGGCCTGGATCCGGTCCGCGATGTAATCTTCCGTCAAATCGGCGGCGATGTTGCCGCTCTTGCGGCGCTCATCAACGGCACTATTGATGCTATGGTGATGCTTACTTACGGTCAAAGCGCCATCGCGCAAGGCTTTCACTACGTCATCAACGGTCGCGACCTGCATATCCCTTACGCCGCTGCGAGCGTGACTACGCGTCGATCGCTGATGGCGCGGCGCCCTAAAGTCATTGCCGCCTATATGCGCTCAATGGCTGAGGCGGCTAAGATCTTTCATACCGACAGGGAGTATACGTTCAGAACTTTATCGAAGTACCTGCGCATCAC
>JAJONK010000385.1 GCA_021323355.1 Deltaproteobacteria bacterium | reverse complement strand
GTGGTCAGACCGCCTTGAACGGCCCGGTAAACATCGGCGCCCGAAGCGATCTTCCGATAGCCTTCTTCTTGGGCGATGAGATTCTGCGGCACTTGCAGCATGGTCGCATCAATGGTGCCGGCCTTTAGGGCGACGTACGTGACATCGCTCGTGCCCAGTGGGAGCATGGTGACTTGGTCCAGCGGGATCTTGTTTACCAGCAGAATCTGCCGAGCAAGAATTTCTGTGAGCGAGCCGGGCGCGGAAATGCCGAGTTTCTTGCCGCGCATCTGCTGTAGGTTAGTGATGTTCGACTGCGCGATCATATCGAAGGAGGGCACCGCGGCGCTGATGGCGGTGCCGGTTGCGGTGCCAAAATCGACGCCGCCGGCAAGCATTGCCTGCACCGTCTGGATCGCCTTCATGAAGATAAACTCCACGTCCAAACCCTCCTCGCGGAAAAAGCCGCGATCCCGGGCGATCACGTAGGGCATATCCAAAATGCTGCGCGACACGTAAGCGATGCGAACAGGCGCGAGTTTGCTGGTTTTTTCAGCGCACCATGCGAGCTCGGTTGCGCCAAGGAGAAGTGTCGATAGAAGAAGAAGCCGGAGAGCCGTTGGGATAATCTTGATCATGAGAATCACCTCCAAGCGGTATCGATGTCATTGACCCTTCAGCTAGTGTCCTCGAAACCGAGCCCGTTTAAAAGTCATTGCGATTTTTGAGCTGCAGATGCTCAAAAAGACCTCAGAGACAAAGCGCGCGAAGTTCGATGAGCTGAGGCGTACGCTTCAGTACGTTGAAGCGAGGCGGGCGAGTGCAACGAAGTATATGAGGCTTTTTCAGAACCTGCTCGCGTGTCTCATGCATACGCGTCATAGATGCCTTCGAATTTTGCCAGTTTGAAACGGACCATGTTGCGCGCCGCGGCGCGGACCATCTCTTTGTCCCGGTCAGTGTTGGCATTGCGCGCGATGCTTTCGGAGGCCATGGCGGTGTGCTCTTGATCGACTTTGCTATGGACGATGAAGAATGTTCGGGCGCGGCTATCGAAACCGTAGTGCTTCTCCAAGTAGGTATCGAATTCTCCGGAATAGCGGCAAACCATGGTTTCATTCACCAGCGCGCCGGCGCGGCTTTCGGCCTGGGTTCCTAAAAACATGCCCCGAATCACCGCGGCGGTGTGAGCCACGCATTCAAAGATCAACAGCTCTCTGTCAAAATCTTCATCAGTCAATCCAATGGCCAAACCGAAACGTTTCATCAAGCCCGGATGCGACTGCTCTTCGGTAAACAGCTCCTGAAATTGGTTGTAGAGCGCCGGGTTATTGGCGTTTCTCACCATGCAGAACGCCAGGCCCTTATTGATCGCGTGATTGCAATGATAGTGCTGTAGCGCGAAGCCTTTGAGCCGCTTCTGCGATAACTTGCCTTGCCTTAACTCGGTAAAAAAACGGTTATTGATTAATTGATCGACGCCTGGTTGAACGATTTCTTGAATAAGGGAATCGACAAACTTTTGGTTTTCCATGATCACCATCCTGAAGGAGATAAATCATCGGCAGCCGAACACTCTCAAAGCAATCATAAAGTGTCAAGCGGCTCAACGGGTGCGGCTGGAGGGAAGTTCGGTCAAATTCCTAGATGCTGCTGCAGCAGTTCCGGCCGATTGCGTAATTCACTGCCGGTGCCTTCAAAAACAACGCGGCCTTTGACCAGGATAATGTTCCGATCGGTGAGAGCCGAAACGGCGCCGAAGTTTTTGTCAACGATGATGGCAGCGATACCACTTTCGCGAACAGTGCGGATGATGCGCCAAATTTCCTGGGCAATCAGAGGCGCGAGGCCTTCAGTGGCCTCATCGAGCACCAGCAATGTTGGATTGGTCATCAGGGCGCGGCCAATGCAAAGCATTTGTTGCTCGCCGCCGGAAAGCTGTTGTCCACCATGTGACAAGCGCTCGGCTAGCCGGGGAAAAGTTTGCAGCACCCGCTCGTAGGTCCAGTCACACTGCCCATTCGGTCCGGGTCGCGCCATCATGATCAGATTTTCGCGAACAGAGAGATTCGGAAAAATGCCGCGTCCCTCGGGAACGTAAGCGATGCCTTGGCGCGCGATCAGGTAGGGCGCAGCCTGAGTCATGACACGGCCGTTGATCTTAATCGCGCCATGGCGTGGCGCGATCTGACCAACCAGGGTGCGAATCAGTGTGGTTTTGCCCATGCCATTGCGTCCCATGAGCCCAATGGCTTGGCCGCGGCGCACTATCAAGTTAATGCCGTGAAGAATATGGCTGGCGCCGTAATACGTGTGCAGGCCTTCGGCCTCGATGATCGGGCGAGCCGTCATGAATGTTCGTCGAACTTACCCAGGTACGCGCGTTGGACTTGCTCATCTGCCCGAACTTCATCTGGCTTGCCGGAAGCGAGAACCCTGCCGTCGACCATAACCGTGAGCACCCGAGCCAGTTGGAAGACCGCATCCATGTCGTGTTCCACCAAAAGAATAGCGTGCGTTTGCGCCATGCGACGGATCAGCTCGACCATCCTCGAAGACTCTTCGATACCGAGACCCGCCAACGGTTCGTCCAGCAGCAATAGTTTGGGCTGGGTGGCCAGCGACATGGCGATTTCGAGCTGGCGCTGCTCGCCATGACTGAGAGTAAAGGCTATGGTCTCAGCGCGATTTGCCAGGCCGACATCTGCAAGCGTGGATCGGGCCGCGGCTACGATCACATCGTAGGAGCCTGCCTCGCGCAGCCAGTTCAATGGACGTGGATCGCGCGCTTGCGCTGCCAAGCGGCAGTTCTCCAGCGCGCTGAATGCGGCAAAAATGTTTACCTTCTGATAGCTTCTGCCGATCCCTAAACGCGAGCGGCGCTCCGGTGAAAGATGCGCCACTTCGTCGCCGCCGAAGCGAATGCTGCCGGCGCTGGGCGATAGATCGCCCGACAGCATGTTAATCAGTGTGGTTTTACCGGCGCCATTAGGTCCGATAACCGCATGCAGTTCGCCGACATTGACGTCCAGTGAAACCTCGTCGACCGCTGCAAGGCCGCCGAATGTTTTGGCTAATCGGCGCACCTGCAGAATCGGCTCAATCATCGAGCGCCTCTTCCACCCGCGCCGGCTTAGTTGAGCGGATGCGCAACGACAGATCGAGAATCCCGGCCAACCCGTGCGGGAAAGCCAGCACGATTAACACGATCAAGCTTCCCATCGCCAGCTGCCAGTGTTTGGCGTACGAACCAAGCAGCAATGGCGTCGACAGAATTTCTTGCAGCAAGGTATAAGCCAACGCGCCGAGCACCGCGCCGTGGAGTTTGCCCATGCCGCCCAGGATCACCATCATCAACACGCCGGCCGAATGATGCCAGGCGAGAATCTCGGGATTGACGAACCCGAACTGGCACGCCGCGAGATAACCGGCGACTCCCGCAATCGCGCCGCCGAGCACGAAAGCGCCGAGCTTGTAGCTCGATACCGGATATCCGATAGAGCGCATTCGGTGCTCGTTGGCTTTGATGCCCGCCAGGGCGCGCCCGAACGGCGCATGAAGCACTTTACTCAATAAAGCATAAACACCCACCATGATCAGAAGCACGAAGTAGTAAAATTGCACCGGGCTTTCCAGATTGAAAGGTCGGATGCCGGCTACTGCCAGTTCCGGCCGCACGTATATGTAAATCCCGTCAGAGCCGCCGCCCAGATCGGTGTCGTGAAAAATAGAATAGAGCATCTGCGCGAAGGCCAGCGTCACCATGATGAAATAGACGCCGGTGGTTCGCACGACAAGAAAACCGATCACCAGCGCCGCCAGAGCCGTGATTACAACCGCCACAGGCAAGGTCAACCAGAGATTGGCTGCTTGATATTGGGGTGAAATCAACGCCAGCACGTATGCGGCCAACCCGAAATAAGCTGCGTGTCCCAGGCTCACCAGACCGGTATGGCCGACGAGAAAATCCAGGCTCAAGGCAAAGATCGCCATGATCATGATCTTAGCGCCGAGCTGAACGTAAAATGT
>JAJONK010000384.1 GCA_021323355.1 Deltaproteobacteria bacterium | reverse complement strand
ATTTCATGCGACTGCGCCTCGATGTAGAGCGCTTCTTCGGCAATCTCCGGTTTCAGGTTCTTTTCAGTCCGCAAGGAACGCAGCGAGGCTAAAGCTTGCGGATAATTCTTTTCAGCAATGTCGATCTTGATCGATTGCAGCTGAGCGCGAGCGAACCAAATACTTTGGGGATACTCCTGGCGCAGCCGGATCAGAAGATCCCGTGATGACTGCCAATCGGATTCTTCAAAAGCGATGACTGCTAAATAATAGAGCGCATAATCTGCGAGCGCATAGGGTGCATTTAAGCTTTGCTGGAAAAACTCCTTTGCTTGAGAGGTCAAGCCGCTAGAATATAGGGAGTATGCGCTATGAAAACTCTGGCGAGGGTCGGGTTCTTGCGAGAGAATAGTCGAGGGATGGGCGCAAAGTGTCCCAAGGAAAAGTGCCGCTGCAATAGCTCTGTTGGACATCTGGTAAAGTTTAACCAAGGTAGTGGGGGGATTCAACGATTTTCTGTTAAGTCGCAGGCTCGCTGCTACCGGCGATCATCTTAGTATTGTCTTTTGTTTGGATGAAAGCTAAGGTTTTTGATGGTATCGGCTTGGAGGATGATCCCGAGGGAGCGCGCATCGCAACCAGATCGAGCCGCGAAGGAGAGTCGTTTGAAGATTGAGGGAAGCTATACGTTCGATGCTCCGAGAGACCGGGTTTGGCAGGTTCTGCTCGACCCAAAGGTGATGGCGCAATGCATGCCCGGCTGCGAGACGCTCAACGAGGTCGGTCCCGATCAGTATGAAGCGACCATGAAGGTCGGGGTCGCCGCAGTTAAGGGCACTTACAAGGGTAAGGTAGCGATTAAGGACAAACAACCTCCTTCTCATTACGTTTTGAGCGGATCCGGCTCCGGCGGCCCGGGTTTTATGCAGGGCGATGTTGCCATTGATCTCGAAGAGAGCAACGGAAAAACCATTCTTAAGTACAGCACCGATGCTCAAGTGGGCGGCTTAATCGCTAGTATCGGCCAACGAATGTTGGGTGGGGTGGCTAAGATGATGGTGGATCAGTTTTTCAAAAAAATGGAAACCTTCATGTGAAGGCAGAGCCTCTTTCGGGCCGCAAAATCTCAAGTCCGAATTAAGTAATGACAACCCGCCCGCCTCTGGTGAGCGTCGTCATCCCGACTTACAACCGTTGGCCGATGATCGCTGAAGCCGTCCAGTCGGTCTTGACTCAGACGTTTAAGGCCTTCGAACTGATCATCGTTGATGATGGATCGACTGATAACACCACGCGCTTAATGAGGTCATACGATTCCCGGTTAAAAATATTTTCTCAGCGGCGGGCCGGAGTTGCCGCAGCGCGCAATGCTGGTGTGGCGATGTCGCGGGGGAAATACATTGCGTTCCTCGATTCCGATGATCTTTGGTCGCCTGCGAAGCTAAAGATTCAAGCTGATTTCATGGAACGAAATTCTGGCGTGCACATCTGCCAGACCGAGGAAATCTGGATTCGCCGAGGGGTGAGAGTCAATCCCAAGTCAAGGCACCGGAAGCCGACCGGAGATATTTTTCAGCGCAGTCTGGAACTTTGCTTGGTCAGTCCATCCGCGGTCATGATGACTAAAGAACTGTTCTATTGGGCAGGCGGGTTCGACGAATCGTTTCCTGTATGTGAGGACTATGATCTCTGGCTCCGTATCGCGGTTGGCCATCCCGTTTTTCTGATCGATAGCCCGCTGGTTACCAAGCGAGGCGGGCACGCTGATCAACTGTCACGTTCTCTTTGGGGGATGGACCGGTTCCGAGCGCTGGCCATTGCCAAGCTGCTGCGCGCCGGCCTTGGTGGCGAAAAAAGACAATGGGCCCTGGACTCACTTCGGCAGAAGACATCGATACTTGCTGCCGGTGCGGCAAAACGGGGCAAGCTCGACGAGGCTCGCAAATTCGAAGCGTTACAGGCTGAATTTTTACAAGGAGCCGGGAATGACCGTACAAGCCATTCAGGAATATGCGCTCAGCAAAGGATTTCATCCGCAGGTAAAACAGCGATGGCTTAGCTGGAATGCGAACGATGGGGCCGCGCTGCTTGAAGTCGCGCACAGTTTGAAAGCAGGGGAAAATCATCTACGTGACTTGATGGATTGGCTGGAGGAAATTGCGCTTCGAGACGGCATCGGGATTGGGGAATTTTTGCGGAGCAAGACCATTAGTGACATAAGAACGGACCCCCGCTTGGGGCGGGCCGACCGGCTCAAGCGCATCAAGGATCAGATCAGACGAATGCGGTTCCCGCGTTTGAGCCAAATCGAGGATTCAATTCAATCAAAGATTCGTCAGCTAAAGCTGCCGCCCGCTGTCAGGGTATCGGTTCCGGCGGGACTCGAGGGCGGGGATCTGCAGATTGAATTTACCGCTGGAAGCCCTGCTGACTTTAAGAATATTGTGGCAAAGCTCGGCGCGGCGGCAGAAAGCGAAAGCTTGGCGGAAATCTTCATATTCTTAAACGGCTCGGCAAATGGCGAACCCGGCGCAGCGCCCAGGTCATCATCAGCATGCTAAAATTCGAGCCGGAGGAAATCCTGATCGAGCGAGATTGCGAAAGCACGGCGATGGTGCGTCGTTTGAAAGCTGCGCTCCCGCAGGTTCCTCTAAAAGTCGTTGACCATGGCCGAGAGCAAGTCACATTTGCGGCACCTCCGGCAGCCGATTTCGGGGCGGCAAAGAAGCGTCTTTACATTGCCAAGCACAAAGGAGACTTCTTAAAGAAATGCCCCGGCAGCGATGGCCAGGTCTGCTGCAACTATTTCGTTATCAATTTCGCCAGTAATTGTCCGATGGATTGCAGCTACTGCTACTTGCAAGAATATCTGGCGCACAATCCGGCGCTGAAAGTCTTCGCCAATGTCGATGACTTACTGGCTGAGGCGGACGAGCTGCTCAACAAGCACAGGCGCTACTTCTTTCGTATAGGAACCGGTGAGATTACCGACAGTTTGATACTAGATCCCTATATCGGATTTACGCGCGAGGTCGTGCCATTTTTCGCCGAACAACCGAACGCCTTGCTCGAGCTCAAAACCAAAAGCAACTGCGTGGAGGATCTATTGACCTTGGATCCAAAGGAGCGCGTGGTGGTTTCTTGGTCAATGAATCCACAGACGGTGATTGACGAGGAGGAGCACGGCACCGCATCACTGCTCGAGCGCCTTGAGGCTGCGCGTCTCTGCCAGGATGCTGGGTATCGCCTCGGGTTCCATTTCGATCCGATGATCGAGTACACGGATTGGGAAAGGGATTATGAAGAACTAGTCGAGCAACTGTTCGCGACCGTCGATTGGCGGCGCGTTTCATGGCTGAGTCTTGGAGTCCTGCGCAATACACCAGGGCTGAAGCGGGCCATGAGAGAGAGACTGCCCCGGACTCGTCTGCTTGCCGCAGAGCAAGTGCCCAATCCTGACGGCAAGCTGCGCTACTTCCAACCGCTACGCATCGAGATGTACCGCAAGATGCTCGGCTGGATCCGCCGCAGCGCGCCGCCGACGGTCAAAGTCTACCTCTGCATGGAATCGAAACACGTCTGGCAAGAGGTTTTTGGTTACGCGCCGAGCTGTGAGAAAGAGCTGGGCGCGCAACTGGATCCGAGAAAGAGCTGGGCGCGCAACTGGATCCGCATGTATAATTCTGTCTCATGACCAACCGGGACGATGCCATAGGCGTGTTCGATTCAGGGATCGGCGGGCTCACTGTGCTGCAAAAATTACTCGAGATCCTGCCCAGTGAAAACACCGTTTATCTCGGAGATACCGCGAGAGCTCCTTATGGCACGAAGTCGGTTGAAACGGTGGTTCGCTATTCCTTTGAAAATACCGAATTCTTGATTGAGAAGGGCGTGAAGCTTGTGGTAGTTGCCTGCAATACTTCAACGGCTCTGGCTTTAGAATCGTTGCGTGAAAAAGTGAACGTTCCTCTAGTCGGCGTGATCGAGCCCGGCGTTCGCAAAGCGCTTCAGATCACTAAGAACAAAAAGATCGGTGTTATTGGAACGGAAGCGACTATCCAAAGCGGCGCCTATACTAAAGCGCTGAAAACGCACTCTGGAGATATTGAAGTCTACAGCCGTGCCTGTTCTTTATTCGTTCCCTTGGTCGAAGAGGGCTGGATCGACAACGGCGTCGCATCCATGACGGTTGAAGCATATCTTGGAAGCTTGAAACAAAGCGGCATCGATACCCTGATATTGGGATGCACCCACTACCCATTGCTGAAAAAGGCTATCCGGAATTATATGGGAAGTGCTGTACAGCTGGTCGATTCCGCGGAAGAAATTGCCAGGGAAGTAGGAACGGCACTTGAGAAGCAGTCCCTTGCCCGTAGAGAAGGCATTGGCAATCACAGCTTTTTCGTCACAGATGCGCCCGATCGATTCATCAAAGTCGGCGGACGATTTCTCGGAGAGAAAGTCGAGTCCGCGGTGCGTATCGAACGCTGATTGAGTTCGTTTTGTTTTATGCGCGAATCTTGTAAGCTGTTACCCAGCTAATTCCCTGCGCAAGCACCGCTCCGGTCCATCTTTGAGGGCAGAGTCTTAACATGTTGAACCTAATCAAAAAGATAGTTGGCACTAAGAACGACCGGGAAGTTAAACGGCTTCGTCCTTACGTCGAGAAAATTAATAGCTTCGAGGCGCAATTCCAAAGCCTTAGAGATGACGATTTGCTGGCCAAGACTGAGGATTTTAAAAAACGGATTGGCCTGGCAACAGCGCAGCTGAGGGCCGCTTTGGAAGAAGCTCGCACGCAAACACTGAATGCCGACAGCGAACAGCGCGAAGAACTCAAAAGCCGTGTTGAAGAGCTGGACAAAGAGTTGCGCGAGGCCGAGGCGGCGGTTCTCGAAGAAATTTTATCCGAAGCGTTTGCCGCCGTGCGTGAAGCGTCGCGGCGGACGATTGGGCTGCGACACTTCGATGTTCAACTGATCGGCGGCACCGTGCTTCACGAGGGCAAAATAGCCGAAATGAAAACCGGTGAGGGAAAGACGCTGGTGGCAACTTCGGCGTTATATCTGAACGCTCTTACCGGTAGAGGCGTTCATCTCATTACGGTCAACGATTATTTGGCTCGCCGTGACGTGCAGTGGATGGGGCCGATCTTCCATCAGCTTGGCGTCTCGGTCGCTTCCATCGTTCATGATGCAAGCTTTCGCTATGATCCGACGTTCTTAACCAAGGACTACCGTTTCCTCAATTTACGTCCCATCACTCGGCAGGAGGCTTACCTGGCCGATATTACCTACGGCACGAATAACGAGTTTGGCTTCGACTACCTGCGCGACAATATGAAATTTTCGCTCGAAGAATATGTCCAACGCGAGCTAAATTACGCGGTAGTGGATGAAGTCGACAACATTTTGATCGATGAGGCGAGAACCCCGTTGATCATCTCCGGTCCGGCGGAGGAATCAACGGACAAATACTACGTTATCGATCGGATTATTCCTAAGTTGCAGCGCGGCGCCGTGATTCAAGGCGATCCAACCCAAGAAAAGCGGGCGGCTATCGAAGCTCAAGGCGACTACACGGTCGACGAAAAAAGTCGGTCTGTGACCTTGACCGAAACCGGGGTTGCGAAAGTCGAACGACTATTGGGAGTCCATAATCTTTATGACCCGCGGCAGATTGACACTTTGCATCATGTGCAGCAGGCGCTCAAGGCGCATGCGATTTTCAAGCGCGATGTTGATTATGTCGTCAAAGATGGCGAGGTCATCATTGTTGACGAGTTTACCGGACGGTTGATGCCGGGCCGGCGCTGGTCCGATGGATTGCATCAGGCGGTGGAAGCTAAAGAACGGGTCCACATACGAGAAGAAAATCAGACGCTGGCGACGATCACGATTCAGAACTATTTCCGCATGTACAAGAAGCTCGCCGGTATGACTGGAACGGCAGATACCGAAGCACCTGAGTTCAAGAAGATTTACAAATTGGATGTGGTGGTGATTCCGACCCACCGAAATATGGTTCGGAACGATCTTCCGGATGTCGTATATCGCTCAGACCAAGA
>JAJONK010000027.1 GCA_021323355.1 Deltaproteobacteria bacterium | reverse complement strand
GATCGGGTGCTGAAGCGTCAGGAGGTTCTCGAAGTTTTCAATGCTAGGTACGCTGCTGCCCTAACGAGCGCGCACGGAACAATCTCTCAGGTGGTTATGACGAGTTTAAACGAATTCAGCAGCGGTTTAACCGAGAGGAAAAATCGGTTGGCGCGCGAGATCGATGCCGCTAGAGATCTTTTTTATGACACGCCGGGGTATGTTCGCGTCGAGAAGCAAATTAGCAATTGGATCATTCACGTACCGTTTTACACGGACATACAAGATAACGCGTTTGTGCAATCCGCCAAGAGAGCGATGGAAGATACTTGGCACCTGCGCAGCGGCGAAAACGATTTTCGCGTGCAGCTCCATTTTTCCTATGTCTCTCCGGAACATCTTTACGGAACCGAAACACCGCAGAACGGGGACCGCATGAATATTCAAAAGCATGTGGATCATTTTCCCGGAGACGCGGCGAAGAGACGCTTACTTTCGCGGCTATAAAGATCTTGCTGAAGACGGATTTCAGGTGGCGGAGATCGTCGCCGATTCCAACGACATAATGGGCGCCCCCGCCACGGGAGCCGTCTTACGTCGTCATTTTGAAAAACTCATTTCAGTGGACCCGGCCAAGAATAGATCGTAACCGTTCTAAATCGAAGGTGTGCGGTCCGAAGATAAACGATGTACCAAATTAGATAAACGTTTGACGGATCTCGATACAACGAGACCCGTCAAACGGTGAATCGCGCAGAATCACACCTGACGACTTCCGTTCCGGGACGCAGCTACAATAGCAATAACCACGATTGCAAAAATGCCCAAGCCAACGAAGAGCGCAACAGTTGAGTCCATCCCCAAGAATCCGCTGCTAGATGAACCGGCAGGCCCGGAGGGTCCTTGAGGACCAGGCGCGCCGGCAGGGCCCTGCGGACCCGGTGCTCCTCTCTCACCTTCGCCAGGCTGTGGAACACGGCTTCGATTTTCTTTGTCTCCTTGAATTCGCACATCAAAGTTCGTATCGCCTGCGCGACCTTCTACTTTCGCTCCCTCATTCTTACGCTGGGAATCCTGGGCTGACACATAGCTAGCCCCCGACGCAGATATAACGAATACAGATAGAACCGCCATCAGATATTTTTTCATTGCTCACCTCCTGTTTGCTTTTGTAAAATCCGTTTGTGCAACGACACCTGCAGCCCGCGTGAATCGGCAGCTGCAAAGAATAGCCCGCAGAGGAGAAGAGCCAAACTCATGCCACCTAAGAGCTCCAAGCCAAAACGGCGGAGGATTCGCCATCCTAAACGCGTTACTGCAGGACTGGAAAACTCTACAACGAATAAAACGTCGCAAATCTAAGACTACGAAGAGGGTGCCAGGCTAAGGCGGAGTTCTGATTAAAAACTATGCTGTAAGACTCTATAGTTATTGTTTATCCGACTAGTGTAGCGGCGCGTAAGTCACTATTGCCTGGAGAGGGATAATCTGGGGAATACCCGCGTTTACTAATCATCAGGCCCAATGTTCCAACGATGATTCGACCTTCTCACATCTGGTACGGCGTGCCGCCGCGCCTACTTCAACATAGTACATCCAACGGGGCCTTTATGACCATGTCTTGTTGGCGAGAATATTGCTCATCAGTGCATGGGGAAGTACCACAGAGGGAAGGAGTCCGCAATGGTCACAACCGGACTAGGAGTGATTCTAGGAACACTATTTTACGGCGGTCTTCTCGTTATGTTTATGTTTCTACTTGGGCAGCTACTCCCAGTTATTTATGTGTTCGTAGCGCAAGGAGTCTAAGAGAAGACTTGCTTCCAATCAGCGAAGTTCTTTACCAAAATATTTTTCGAAGAATTTCTCTTCAGCAAGCTGATCAACAATGCTGTTGTCGATAACTCTCGGCGCGAGAGCATCGGCAGTAACGCCTTTCACTTGATCGAATTCCAACAAGACAGGAATCGCCCGCGAATCGAAGCGCGGAATACGCTCGGTATAGGTTTTTACCAAGGAGTAAGTTTCATCGAGAAAGGCAGGATCCGATCGACGCAAGTACTTGGCCAGAATGTTCACCGCTCGTTCCTTGTCGTGAACCATCATAGCTACACCTTCGACGTATGCGCGCAGAAGCCGTTCCAGGGTTTCTCGATTGGTTTGAAGAAAGCTTTGCGTCACTCCGATGATACTCATCGGATATGGGATGTCCAAATCAGCGGCATTAACTAAGGGCCGAGCGGCTATCCGCGGTTTTACGGTAGTAAGCATGCCGGCGATCATCTTCTGCTCGAACGCCGCTTGTACCGCGGGCGTCTCGCCCAGGGGTCTCAAGGTAACGCTTTTTTCCAATCCGAATTTCCGGAGCACCAGTGTGGATAAAGCGTGGGTCGAAGAACCGTAACGCGTAATGCCTAAGACCTGATTTCTCAGTTGATCAGGTTTGGTGATGTCGGGTTGCACGTAAAGTGTTACAGGCGGACGGTTCATTTGCGATGCGATAGCAACGAGTGGAGCGCCGCGCGCTGCGGCGCTTACGATGCCGCTGCTGCCTGCAACCATGACGTCGATGCTGCCGCCAAGCAGGGCCTGAACATTCGTACCGCTCGAAGGAATATAAACAAACTGAACGTCCAAACCGTATTTTTTAAACGCGCCGCTTCCTTCCGCCATCCAGATGCCGGCAATGTTTGCCGCAATGGCCGCGTAAGAAATACGTAAAGGCGCCGCTGCCGCTCGCCCTGTACCAGTCAGAAACAAAATCGCTAATAATGCTGCTGCCATCCTTCTCATGTCAATTTGCTTTCATCCGTTCTCCGAATGCGACTATACATCCCAACCTTCTTCAGAAAGATCGATTTCGTTTCCGTCCGGATCCTTGAAATAGACAGCTTTGTACGGGCTGCTCGCCGGACGTTCACGGAGTTCGATAGGTGGCTCGCCGGAATAAAGAAACTCGGCTGATTGCTGCAAGCGTTCGCCAATTTCTTTGATATTCTCAACTTTAATGCCAAGCAACTGCACGCCGCGCTTTGCGATCGGCGAGTTCTTAACCAGCGCCATATTCATCGTTCCATCCGAAAGGTAAACTGCAGTCATGCCGATGTCTTTGGCTTCGACCCTTCCTACGGGCTTCATGTCCAGCGCAAATCGGTAAAACTCCGCCAGGCGATCGGGATCCGCAGCGCCAAAGGCGACGTGGCGTGCCGCTGCCGATTTCTTCTCCGGTCCTGGATCCCAAACTCGTTGGCTCAGCTCGATGTCATTGACCTCCGGATCCAAAAATCGTTGATCTTCATAACGCCCGTCTGGCGGGCTCGCCACTGGCGTAATGGCCGGTTTGAGGCTGGCGAGCTTTCGATTCGCTTCAGCTAGATCATCGACCTGAAAACCGATATGATTGATGCCTACTTCGGGAAGAATGACTCTTCCTTCCACAACCACGCCAGCGCCGCGACTATGGCCAACGTTGGAAGATTGTTTTTCCCGGGCGCCACCTGGGCGAATCTGCAGGCAATTCAAATTAAAATAGCCATCGCCAATGTAATATGCGAAAGGACTGTTTTGCACCGGGTTCCAAACTTCTTCCCAAGCAAAAACGGTTTTATAGAACCGCGCCAATCGCCGGTTATTCTTCGTGCACATAGCCATGTGCGTTATTCTACCCATGATTAATCCTCCTGATTTGTAGCACTTCGATGGACTTACGGATTACGTGACTGTTAGACCCGAAGCTCGCGCCTATGGGATAGCGTCGACAGCGTTAGAACTTACCGTCACTTTTCAGCTCCTTCATCAGGCCCCAATCGACCACCTGACTGAGAGGAACATCTTTGCTTATCTTTAGCCGTTCCTTTGTTAGCTCCAGATTAAGACCAAGCCCCTTGTCGGAGATCATGCCGTCGTCGGTAAAAGACCGGATTGAAACATCATAGGCGCGGCCCGCTTGCGCCGGCGTAATACCGAGAAAGTCAGCCATCATCTTGACGGTTTCCTGACGGTTCTCTTTCATGAACCGAGTTCCTCTGAGCACCGCCCGGAGCACCTTTTTCACCTGAGCTCGGTCCGTGGCCAATTTCTTTTCTAACACCGCGACGCCGGAGATCGGCAGATCGACGATCTCGGCTAAGTTGACGAGGCGCTTCAATCCTTCTTCTTCTGCCTTAACTGCAAATGCGATGTCGATCGGTGTAGCGTCAATGAGGTTTCCTTTCAGAGCGGCGACGCGATTGGGACTCGAGCCGGTTACGAGCACCTTGATGTCGCGATTAGGATCGAGCCCATAGTGCTTGGCCGCGACGCGGGCGAGGTATTCCATCGTCCCGGCAAATGAGTCGACGCCGATCCTTTTGTCCTTGAGATCTTTACCGGATTGGATTTCCGGCCGAGCCATAAGGACGTGGAGCGGTCGGGCGGCAATGCCGGCGACTACTCGCAACGGCACTCCGGTGATGGCGGCGCGAAGGGCCGATCCCCACGAGAGAGAATAATCGACGTCGCCGGCGACGAGCGCCATCACCGCGACCTGAGGCTGCATTTGCACTTTAACAATCTCGAGCCCTTCATCTCTGAAAAATCCGCGCACGGTCGCGATCTGGATCGGAAACTCGAACAACCCCGGGCTGAGGCTCGCCATCACTACACGCTCAGCGGCTGAGGCGGACGTAAATGACAGGAACGAGAACAGAACGGCTCGAATGCAGATTCGAAATATCTGGGTTTGCATAGCGATCATTGGGTGCGCCTTGCCGCGAGTATAAAGTAAATCAAGCTCCGTACGTCACCTATTGCCTATATCTTACTTTTTTCTCCGTGTCTCCCTTTGACACACAGCATCTGCGCGTTATAGAGATCCGTGCTATGGTAAAATTGCTTTTCTTTGCCCTCGTCGGCAGCGCCGCTCTGTTCAATTCCGCTATTAGCTTCGGGCAAGCGATGGAAACTGTCAGGGTCGGTATACCCAGTCCCTCTCTCTCCGTCCTCGCACTGCGAACAGCTCAGGTAAAAAATCTGTTTCGCGAAGAAGGATTAGATGTATCTCTCATACAATTGGCGACAAACGTTACGATTACAGCCTTGACCACCAAAGAAGTCGACTACGCCACGGCGTCCGTCGCCGCCATGCGCAGCGCGATCTCAGGATTACCGATCAGGACGGTAATGTTCGTCGTGCGCCGGCCGCTGCATGTCCTGGTGGCTCGGCCGGAGATCAATTCTGTCCAAGATTTGCGCGGCAAAATCGTCAGCATCGGCGCTTATAACGACCTCACCGACTTCGTCCTGCGCGCCATTCTTGCGCGCCATAATTTAGATCGAGAAAAGGACATCAAAAATCTTGTCATTTCCGGAAGCGGCTCGCGTTTGACCGCGCTCCTCACCGGAACCATCGATGGAGCGATACTGCCGCCGCCTTTCAATGTCGAGGCAGAAAAGAAGGGATTCAAACGCTTGGCCTCGGGGGCCGATGTTTACGAAGGCGGGATTACCGGTTTGAGCACGCATACGGATAAATTGAGGGACAACCCGGATCAGATCAGAAAAATGATCCGCGCATTACTGAAAGGCCACTCGTTTCTGAAAACAAACAAAGCGGAATCGGTCAGATTGATTTCCGATTGGCTCAAGATGGACTCGTCGGTGGCCGGCGCTTCTTATGACATGTACTTGAACGCTCTAAGTGATGATGGGCTGGTCAGTGACCGCGCGCTCATGCTCGATATCGCGCGGACGCGCGAAGCAATGAAGATCAAAGACGAAGTGCCATTGTCTAGAGTTGTCGACTTCTCGCTGGTCAAGGAGATCTCGGGCCGACCTTCCAACCGCTAAGTCTCTTCAATCGCTAAGCTCCCAGGTGCTGGGCGCGAAAAGATCATAGGGCGTAATCGATCTTGCGCTTATTCCCTGCGCGTCACAGTACGAAAGGAACTTAGTCAGCGCGGCGAAATTCGCTTTCACTCCATAAGCCCAGGGATCGCGCCCTTCGAAAAGCGCACGCTCCTCATCGACATACCGATTCATCCAGGCCAGATTCAAACTGGGAACCGACCGCGTCCACTCCCGGCCGAGCTTCTTGGCCCGACAAAAAAGCTCAAAAAGTTTTGCCGGCAGCTCTGGATATTGTTCGACCACTGACCGGCGCGCAACAAGAACATGCATGATCGGAATGATTCCAGTCTTCCTATAGTAACCTACTTCCGCTTCTCGGGCGTTTGTAAACAATGGCCTTACGCGCGGATGCCCCGCAAGCCAATCGTACTTTCGATTTTCCGTAGTCATGAGCACATCGATCTTTCCATCGACGAGAGCGCAGCAACTCATCTCGTACTCGTCGTTTCCTTCTCCTTCAAGGCGCCTTATGATCGAGCCGTCACGCGGCATAATCTTCTCTTCCAGACCGTTTTCATGCCAGTGATGAAGAGCCGAGACATACCAATCCGTGTCTTTTGCTGAGAGATTGTACTCGTCGACCAACATGCCACGAAGCCAGATGAAAGCGGTTTGCACCCAGCGGAGACCGCCGATCTTTTTCCCGGTTAAATCTTCCGGACCGCGTAGGCCCGCCGTTCCGTTGCAGAGCATAAAGCTGTGCCGAAATAATCTCGACGGAAACACCGGGATGCCAATAAAGTCGCACTGGTCTCGGGTTAAATAATAGATCATTTCGGCAAGCGACATCTCGGATATCTCGTACTCGCCGTTGTACATCCCTGAAAACATCTTGACGACGTCATTGACTTCGTTGACCTGCAGGTCGATGCCTTGAGGGCGAAGCGCCCCGCGAATAATAGCGTTGGTGCCGTCGTAGTTGCGGCACGCGAGGGTTATGGAACGGTCAGCCATTCGAACTTAAGCAATCCAGCCTTCCTCCGAAAGCTCGACGATGTTGCCATCGGGATCTTTCAGATAGAGTGATTTCCCGGGATCGCCCGAAGGAGCCGTCATGACACTAACCTCCGGCTCACCCGGATAAAGATATGGCGGCGCTTTATGCAGTCTTTGCTTAATCTCGCCAATACTACTCACCTGAAAGCCTATTCGCTCGAAACCATTTTTGCCGGCTTTGGCTCTCTTCAGCAATCCTAAATTCGTCTTGCCCGCCGAGAGAAAGATGGCCCTTGCCTCACCGGTGGGGTCGGTCACTCTGTTAACCTCTCTGATCGGCAGAGCAGACTTATAGAAACTCGCAAGTCTCTCCGGATCCTCGCTACGGATGCCGACATACCTGATTGCCGGAAGCCTCTCCGGCCCTCCTGCTTCCCAACCTCCTTCGGCAATCTCGAAAATCGTTCCGTCCGGATCGGTGATGCGCCACTCTTCATAGCGTCCATCCTGCGGACTCGCGACAAGTTTCACAGGAGGGTCTAGCGATGACAGTCTCTGCTGAACGTCTTTGACGCTCTTGACAGTGAAGCCGATGTGATTGATGCCCACATCCGGCATGATCTCCTGACCGTCAACGATACGGTTGTACGATGAGCCCGGTCGAATCTGCAGGCAGTTGAGATTTAAATATCCATCGCTCATGTAAAAAGCGTAAGGACTGTTCTGAAAGCGATTCCAAGACTCTTCCAGGCCAAATATTAGCTGATAGAACCTCGCCAGCCGCCGGTTGTTCTTCGTACAAATTGCCAAATGCTGAATCTCAGCCATATAATACTCCTTCCGAATTTACCGGCTGCAGACGAACAAGCCGATAGCTAAATGTACATAGGCCACGCTCGCTGCTATGAAATAAGGCTGCGCTTCATAGCATCCCGTCAACGACCTCGCTCCGTGTTATGAATAGATACGAGATCTCCAGGGTCGAGCCGACTTATTTTTTTCTCGGTACAACGGCCCAGGCTTCGATCTCGATCCGCATATCCGGCAGATCGATCCCTACGTCTCTGAGCAATGTCGCCGGTCTGGGATGCTGCCTGAGATCAGGCTCGTGCTCTTCGAAAAACTTGTACATCTCGTCACGCATGTCGAAGACGTCTTCTCGCCTGCGTAGAAAGTAACGGAACATGACGATATTTTTCAGGCTGGCACCCATCTGCTCTAAACTAGCCTTGATATCTTCGAGGGTCGCTCGGGTCTGTTCCTTGATGCCGCCCACCACCTTACCTTTGCCTGATCGTTCCTCCTCAGGCGTTCTACAGGGGCCATCTTCGAACGGATCTCTACCCGTTGACCCTGAGAGAAAAAGAATGTCAACGTCGCCTTTGGTTTTAAAACCAGTGGCCCAGTTCATCTTTTCTTTATGATACTTGGGCCAGAGCGTGCCCCAGTCATATTCGACCTTTTCTTGTTCTTGCCTTTCGAAGGCTTTCGAATTGATAGCCATGTTAAGAGTCCCCTTTTCTGGTTGAGATAATTATCGATCTAATAAATACTTGAGATCGGCAGATTGCAAATTGGCAGAATTGTTTTTGGATCTCAGATAGAATCAAACCCGTTTTACGATTACAGCTGCAACGACGAATGCATTTGTCGCCGATGAATATAGATCAGTTTCTACCGTCATGATCGGCCTCGACTTTCCGATCGAGAAGCTAATGACTCCTCACAATGCATTCTCAACCAAGACCGAAAAGCGCCTTCGGATTATGATAGGTGATCTTCTCGTACTGAGTTGCGCTAATCGTGCCCGTCTTCTTCAAATTGCGCAAAGCTTCGACCTCGGTGGATTGATCATTGTGGCCGTAGTCGGTACCAATCGTAAGATTGTCCTCTCCTGAGTACTTCATGACATAATCGACGTCGTCATCCGTTTGGCATGATACGAATTGACGATATTCCTTCAGCGGGTTTTCCGGCAGTTCCTTTCCCTGCGTCGCCCAGCGGCGCTGCAGATCCTTGACCACGTAGGGTATCCATTGAGCGGCGGCTTCGGCCCAATGAAAACGAAGCTGCGGAAATAAAGTCGGCACCTCGCTCATGATTATCGAATGGAATGCGCCGATGACCGGAATGCGAAATTTCCAGAAACTGCCGCCGCCGTTATACTGCGCTACCAAATCCAGCATCTGCGGGTTGCCATTACCGACGTGCACTCCCACCGCCATGTTGAGACGACTCATTTCCTCATACAGGGGATAGAAATACGGATCGGTGATAAGCCGATGGCCTTCGATGCCGCGCATAAATACGCCGCAGGCGCCGTTCTGCTGGCAAAATTTCAGTTCCGTTAGTGAAGCGTTGATATCGAGCAGGGGCAATACACAGATCCAGCGCAGCCGTCCCCGACCTTGCCGATAGATATCGGCTAGCCAGCGATTGTATCCCTTGCAAATAGCGATTTCCCACTCAGGCTTATCGGTGATTTGCTCGATGAAAATCGTCGGATAAAGCACCTGAACGTCGATGCCCAGTTCATTCATGTGATCGAGCCGGGCCTCAACGTTCTCCATCTCGCGCGTCTCACGCGGCGTCCGCATATCACGGCCGGTGCGAGAGGAAACCTCCGCCATCTCCTGCGCGGTCATCACGATCCTCACCAGGCCGCGTATCTTGCCATCGATAAACCAATATTCCCCACCCTTTTCTCCGCGGGGCCGGACTACAACCGGTCGATATTTTTCGTCGGCCGGCTCCATGAAGTCCCAGGTATGTTCTGACTCAACAACATGAGCATCAGAATCGATGGTCGGCATGACAGATACCTCGCCTCATTAGAAATGTTTCAACCGCAAATGAAATCGGCAGAGTCTTACATGAACGTCTGTTCTCTTACGAGGTGTATTGCCCTACGGCTATTGCTTAGATGCACCCTTATTCTTTGATTTACATGGAGTCAAGAAACAACCAGAGCTAAACAGCCACCGGAGGTGGGTGCGTCCAATGCCATCGATAAGCTGTTAACGACAGATGAAAACAAGCTTTCAGTTGGGCCTGCCTTGGATAGCAAATCTGCAGCGAATCATGATGCGCGACTTATCTCGGCCGGCGTGCTCTCTGTATTCATCGAAAAAACAGAACGATAAACACAGTCGCTAACAAAGGAGGCTAGTTTCTCGGACGCCAATTTCGAGCAGCCATTTTGACCGCCGAGTTCAGACCTTTGATTGGGTGATGTGAAAGCTAGTCCTCACCAAGAACACTGCTAGAAAACTTCCGAGCTTGTCGATCCTAGAGGCTAGTGACAGTTCAATCGGCTTTCAAGTTTACGGCGCTCATGTTCTATTGCAGTCAAGGAACAACAAACGTGAGCAATAAAAAATTAGTAATTGGAGAGTTTGCCAACTTTCGGGAGCAACTACCTGGTATTCTTAAGGCACTCGCTGTCGGTATTCCGGCGGGATATCTATTTGACCTGCTTGACACGCCAATTCCGTGGATGATTGGGCCAATGATCGCTGTTGCAGCGGTGAACTTGACGGGCGTGCGGATGCACTCGCCCCCATATGCCCGTCATTTGGGTCAGGTAATTCTCGGTTCAGCAGTGTCGCTCTACTTTACGCCACCTGTCGTCGCCGCGCTGGCGGGTAACTTGCCCGCGATCGTTGCCGCGACCATAGCGGTATTCTTTATCGGCGCGCTCGGCGCATTGATGCTAAGCCAGGTTTCCGGTGTTGAACGAAAATCGACCTTCTTCGCTTCAATTCCGGGGGGCGCCATGGCCATGGCGGTGTTGGCCGAGCGCTATGGCGCTCAGATCGCGCCCGTGGCGGTCGCTCACAGCCTGCGCGTTTCGCTGGTTGTTATCCTGATCCCGTTTGCACTCACTTATGGAGGAATCCCCTTGGAAGCGTCTGCTTACCGACCCGTTCTTCCGCTAGATCTCGCGATCCTCTTACCATGGTTATCATTTAGCTTTTTCTTGGGGGAAGTTTCGGAGCGCATGCGCTTTCATAACGGTTGCTTGCTGATGCCGATCTTTTTCGGTGCTGCGCTCACAGTGAGCGGCATCGAGCTTTCTGCGGTGCCGCACCGGCTGATGGATTTCGCCCAGCTCATGTTTGGCCTCGTGCTCGGCGCCCGTTATGAGCGCGCGTTCTTCGCCCGCTATCGCATGTTTATACCTTTTGCTTTACTCAACTCCTTTTTCATTCTCATCGCCTCTCTCATCGCTGCCGCGGCGCTCGCCTGGGCGTTCAGCTTACCGATCGCAACGATGATCATTGCGACCTCGCCCGGCGGTCTGGCAGAGATGACGATAACGGCGCAAGCCCTGCAGATCAGTGTCCCCTTGGTGGTTGCCTTTCACTTATTTCGCGTGGTGATGGTAAACATGGGAACACAATATTTCTACGCGTGCGCCGCATGGATGTTTGATCGTAATGATCGGAAAAATTAGGGTAATATTAGAAAGGGCAAAGGCCGAGATGATGAACGGATAGGAGGAATGTAGCTGCTCAGTTACTCAGGGGCATTGTTCCCTGAGCGCGGCCGCCGCGGACATTACCTTCCATGAGATCTCGAGACTGCGGCAATAGTTTTGGTTCTCCGTCGTAGCATTGGCTGCTGACGGGACGTGATTTCACGATCTTGGATCTTAGCCTTCTTCCAAAGGAGCAAGCCTTGGCGCAGATAATCAGGTGAGAACCTCAAGGTTTCACAGATGCTTTCGAAGGAGAAGAACCAGTCGCTGTCCTTATCCCATAACCACTCCTCCACCTCGTGAAGCAACGCTTTTCCCTTGGGATCTTCGGCCAGAGCATACTCCTGAAACTGTTCAATCGCATTTTCCAGCACCGCGAGCATAAGTTTTTGTTCAGCACTTGCGGCTCTGGTGAACTGACTCTGCGCCAGACCGGTATCCACCGGATCGATCGCAACGAGGGACTTCCAATGTTGAAGAATCATGTATTAGGTCCTCAAGCGGCAGTGCCGCGTATCAAAATTTCTGACGAGTCCGAGTGTGTCCGCAGGCGGGCAGGAGAGACTCGATCGAAGGAGATCGCGCCGGATGTGATGTTACCGGTACTCTGCCTGCCCAGACCTGTGGGTGAAAACCTGGGCAGGAAATTTCCTGGACCAAGCCTTCGTTCGGAGCTAGCGCAACCGATGTGCCGCGCAGCTTACTCTCCTACTCTGGAAAAAAGAGAACTCGGTATGACAAAAGTTACCGGCATCACTGCCTCTTATGCCCGATGCAAGTTATCGAAGAATTTCGAGGGACTACGGCGCCCTCTTACAAGCAAAGATAAAATGGCACGTACGTCGTGTCATCCGCGCCCTCCTGCCAGGTGGAGGTCATCGCTTCCACTATGCAGATGAATGCGATTGGATTTTTCGGGCTTTATTATCGTGAGGAATTACTTAGGGAATCTGCTTGCCTGCGCAGCCGAGAGGTAAGAACTAAGCGGCCGAACCAACAGATCGTTGACTCCGAAGTTCACCCAACCTATATATTTAGCTTTAACGTTGGGTTTACCTGGAGGAATTGTAATTCATGGATCGCTACTCAATGAAATTCGGGGCGCACTATTTACCTACCTATGTTCCTGATCTCGATGGCCCTCTACCCGAATACTATCGAACGATGTTCACGCAAATGGAGGAGATGGACCAGCTAGGCTACGATCATATCTGGGTTACCGAACATCATTTTGCGTACTATGGAGGCACGTTGCCGCATCCGCCCACGTTCATGGCGGCCGTTGCGCGCACAACCAAGCAGATTCGCCTGGGAGTGGCGATCAATGTGCTGCCGCTGCATAATCCGATCGATGTCGCAGAGTCCTACGCCATGGTCGATGTCATTTCAAACGGACGGTTGGATTTTGGGGTGGGCAAGGGCAGTGAATCCCATGAATACCGAAAATTCGGCATCGACCAACAACAAGCAACCGGACGCATGTATGAAGGAACCGAGGTCATCCTTCAGGCGTGGTCCGACAAACCAGTTAGTTTTCGCGGCGAATTTTTTAAATACGATAATGTGCCGGTTTTCCCAAAGCCGGTGCAGCGTCCGCATCCAAGATTTTGGGTAGGTTGCGCGCGCAGCGAAGATTCATTTCGTTGGGCGGGTGAGAAAAACTTTCACTTGATGACCCTGCCTTATATCTATCGCGAGGCCGATGTGTTGCCGACGTTCGTCAAAAGTTATCGAAATGCACAGGCACAAGCCGGGCATGACTTCACCCAAACCGATGTACTGGGGAAGTTCCACATTTACGTGTCGGGCAGTCTAGATCAAGCTATTCGTGAGGCAGAGCCCTATCTCAATAACTATTTTGACGTTCATGCGGTGGCGGACCCAGATCGGAAAGAGCAAGGTCTCTTAACTCAGCGCGATGCTCGGACGCAACTGGCCGAAGGCTTTGTGCTGGCGGGAGATCCGCAGCGCGTAGTCGATACGATTCGCAAATGGCGCGACGAAGTTGGCCTGACCACTATCTCGGGCACGTTCCATTTCGGCGGCATGCCGCAAGAACTGGCGCTGAAGAACATCCGTCTGTTTGCTGACAAGGTAATGCCCGAGTTGAAGTAGTATTCAGCCGATCGGCGTTATTCAAAGCTCGAGCTTCCGTCTCGAGCTTTCGTTTTTCAATGATTCGGCCCAGCAGTCGACCTGCATGCTGCGATGAACTCCTGCGGCAGTTAACGGAAAGTCCACAGTTAACGTCGCTCATTGGACTTTGCTAGGCCCTTCAGGTATGAGACGTTGAAGCCTGCAACAGGATCTACCGCGTGTCGCGGATCGGAGGATCACACATGAAAATCTGTCATTACGATAACAATCAAGCCGGCGTCATTGTCGAAGACAAAATCTACAATATTGGCGATGCCTTGATTAAGGCTGGGCTTGTTCGCAACGGTTACACGATGCTCGAGATTATCGAAGCACTGGCCAACGATTCTAAAGCGATGCAACTTGCACGAGACGCTTCGCAGGACGCCGCAGGGATCCCGCTCAATTCAGTGAAGCTTTTGGCGCCCATTACCAATCCGGGATCATTGTGGGCTGCGGCGGCAAATTACCGGGCGCACCAAAAAGAGATGATCGAGCGCATGGGCAGCGCAGACCGAGTCACCAAAAGCAAAGACGAACTGATGGCCGAGTTC
>JAJONK010000026.1 GCA_021323355.1 Deltaproteobacteria bacterium | reverse complement strand
ATGTTCTTGTCTCGTAAAGAGACCTTCTTGTTGATGAGCGCGGCGAGGGGAGCCGCAGCGGCGCCTTCGGCGACGGTCTTTTCTATCTCCAGTAAAAGCAGCACAGCATTGGCAATTTCACCTTCGGTTACTGTGACAATCTCATCGACGTGCTGTTTGACCAGCTCCAATGCTGTCTCGCCGACTCTGCGCACTGCAATGCCGTCGGCGATCGTGGTTGCCGGCGCGAGCCTAATCGGCGCACCTATTTCCAGTGCCGCTTTCATCGAAGGTATGGCCTCCGCCTGTACGCCGATGATTTGAATCTGCGGATTGAGAACCTTGAGGACCAGCGCGGTACCGGCAATTAAACCTCCGCCGCCCACCGGGACGATGACGGCGTCTAAATGTGAATTTTGCTCATAGAGCTCGAGGCCGATGGTGCCTTGACCGGCGATGATTGTCGGATCATTGAACGCATGAAGGAACGTCAACCCTCTTTCCTGGCTCAGTCGCTGGGCTTCGGTGAAAGCACCATCGTAATCTTCGCCATGCAATATGGTCTGTGCGCCGTATAGTCGCACCCGTCCCACTTTGATCAGCGGCGCATGAACCGGCATGACTATCGTGGACTCCACATTCAGCCGCCGGCTGTGAAACGCCACTGCCATACCGTGATTGCCGGCGCTGGCGGCAATCACACCGCGCTCGGCCTCGTCGGTCGTCAGGGTCAGCAAACGGTTGAGCGCGCCCCGTTCTTTGAATGAGCCGGTCATTTGCAAGTTATCCAACTTGAAAAAGACTTTACTGCTGCTCATCCGGCTAATGGTTTCGGAATAGGAGAGGGGCGAGAGGTAGATTTGGTCGCGGATGCGTCTTCGTGCTTCTTCAACGTCGACAAATCTCAGCATGGTGCTAACCTAGAATGAATTTATCAGCGCATGCAAGGCGAATGAATAAATTTGACTAGGCAAGCCGCCCTGTGGCAAGGATGAAGCTGTTAGGGCAGTCCGAGCATTCCCTGGGTAACCGATGCCGAGATAGAATACCGAGAAAATGAAGCGAAGTTACGGCTTGGCAAAGGACGCGTGATGCCTACGCAGGAGATCAGTGCAGCGGATGTTGCGCGTTACCGACAAAACTATCTCGTCGAAATGGACGGCATTGAGCTCTATCGCGCATTGGCCGCCGCTGAAAAAGACGAGAAGCGCGCGGTGATTTTCCGAAAAATGGCGCAGACCGAGGAGCGACATGCGCGGCGGTGGGTGCGGCTTATCGAGACGGCCGGCTTTCAAGTGCCGGAATATCGTCCCACAGTCCGGGTCCGGGTGCTGGGCTGGATGGCGAAGCATTTCGGCACCCATCGAGTGATTCCAATTATCAGTAGCCTGGAAGCCAGCGATGAGCCGGGATACTTAAATCAGCCGGAGGCAGCTGGATTGCCAGCCGAGGAGAGAGCGCACAGCCGCGCATTGCGCGCCATGGACGAAGGGATTTCCAGCCAGGACGCAATTATCGGCAGCGAACGATGGCACGTGATATCGCGTGGTGGAAGCCTGCGCGCCGCTGTTTTCGGCATCAACGATGGACTGGTTTCGAATTTCAGTTTGGTCATGGGCTTTGCGGGCGCCGATGCGAGGCCTGAGTATATTCTGCTCGCGGGCGTGGCCGGCTTATTGGCGGGATCGTTCTCAATGGCAGCGGGTGAATATGTCTCGATGCGCGCGCAGCGCGAACTCTTCGAGCAGCAGATCGCTATGGAACAACAAGAGTTGGAGATGTCACCCAAGGAGGAAGAGGAGGAGCTCTCGTTAATTTATCAAGCCAAGGGAATCCCCGAGAGAGAGGCTGCGATGCTGGCGCGACGCATTATCTCCAATCCGAAGACCGCTATTGATACGCTCGCGCGTGAAGAGTTGGGCTTGAATCCTTCGGAGCTGGGATCGCCTTGGACGGCGGCGCTGAGCTCGTTTCTAGCTTTCATAGTCGGCGCGTTGATTCCGGTGCTGCCTTATCTGTTTAGTTCCGGACAAGTTGCTTGGTTCGCGAGTGGGTTGCTTAGCTGTCTAGCACTGTTAGGCGTGGGCGCGATTATCTCGATCTTTACCGCGAAGGGGCCATGGATAAGTGGGCTGCGCATGCTGGGTATCGGCTTGCTGGCGTCGGCAATCACCTATGGTGCGGGCTGGTTGTTTGGCGTATCGGTGGCGGGGTAAGTTAACCACGCCTCCGGCCCGACCCGGATATACCATAGGATCGTTGGCTGCCGGCTAGCGTCGGAGTAAAGTTCTGCTGTCGTCCAGGAGCGCTAACAACTTCTTGCCGAAATCGGCGTTGTCGTAATATCCTTTGAATTGTTCTGAGCCGACTCCAAGTGCCGCGACCGCAACCGGATTGTTGGTATGAGAGGATGTCTGCCAATAAGCTTGCGTGTTGTTGGCGATCATCAATCCCAGAGAATGAGCGGTTGGATCGATATACAGCGTGCGCGACGGCGGCTGGCGGGCGATGATCGCTTGTTTGAATTCCGGCGCCAGCGTGAATCCGCTGAAGTGCTCCCGCATCAGTTTATCGACGGCCTCTTCCGTAGGCGCCGGTCCGAGAATCCGCGACGCTTGCTGAAGCGAAATAGTGATGGCTTGAAGCTTCTTTAGGTCCGCGTTGGTGGCCGCTGCCTGGTTGTCCGATCTTGTGCTGTTTAGATCTTTCAAAGCCATGGTAAAACCCAACCCGCCGGTCTCATGATCCGAGGTAACCAGGATCAGGGTCTCGCGCGGGTACTTCTTGTAAAAGTCGTAGGCGAGTGCGACGGCGCGGTCGAATTCGCGGTAATCATGGATCACGGCCGCGATATCGGAGAGATGGCTCGCGGTATCGATGTTCTCGTTTTCTATGAATGCGAAAAATCCATGTGGATTATTATCGTGCAGATTACGAATCGCGGCACGGGTCATGTCGTAGACCGATGGCTCGCTGTTTTTTTTGCGCTCAATCTCAAAGCTCATCTCTTTATCGCTGAACAGGCCGAGAAGTTTGCCACCTGAAGTCCGCTCAAGTTCGAGTTTGTTGCTAACCTTCTGATAGCCTTTTTTTTGAAAGGCGGCGATCGCATCGGTTTCGTCGTTGCGCCGGCTTCCGGGCTGGCCCTTGGGCACAAAGTGCTCTTTGCCACCGCCGAGAATGACGTCCGGCTCGAGCTCAAGATAACGATCGATGATCGAGGCAAAATGCCGACGATTGGGAACATGGCAGACAAACGCCGCAGGACTGGCGTCGTAGACGGTTGAATTCGTTACAAGCCCGATGCGCATGCCGCGTTTTTTCGCCTGCTCCATCACCGTACTCGGTACGGAGCCGTCGGCGCACACACCCAAGGCGCCGATGTTGGCTTTACACCCACTGGCCAGAGCGGTGGCCGCGGCGGCGGAATCCGTGGAAAGAGAATTCGCCGCATGCGTTGTCATTAGGCCGACGCTTCCTTCCTTCATGATCCTGTCGCTGATCACCATTCCTTCATTATACACTTGTCGGTTGTATTGACGGGTGATTTCGAGGTGGGCGATGCCGCCGCCGTCTGCAAGGAATAAAAAGACGTACTTCGGGGACGCCGATTGGCTTTGCCCTGCGCCCGCCTTGATTACGAGCCAGCCGCCAACTACTAGCGAGAGCGCGACAGCGCAGGCGAGGGAGCGACGAAAAAATTGCGTCATCCTAACCTGGGCTTTCGCTATTTTTGAGTCTGACCCGGCGCAAAAAATAATCTCACGCGGTGGTTCAGGCAACCAGTAAATCATAGCCACAATCGCAAGGCCCCAGAGAATGCCCAAGGTGTTTGTCCACGAACGCAAGTACGGACTTCGGCTTGGATAGACATATCTAATCGGAACGAACACAAGGATCGATAGCGCCAGAATCAAAAACGCATTGACCCAAAGCGGCGCCTTTAGAACGTAGAGATATAAAGCTACGACATTCCAGTACGACGGAAAGCCCAAAAAAAAATGATCGGCCGTTTTCGCCTGCTTCTGACAGAAGCCGTAAGCGCTTGCCAGCAACGGAAAAGCAATCAACCAGAGCGCATCCTGAGACGGCAACAAATTGGCGCGGATGAGCAACAGACACGGCACGACGACATAGTTGAAGTAATCAATGATGTCTTCCAGGCGGTCTCCATCGAAGTTCGGCAGCAACTCTTTGACCCGCGCGGCTCTCGCCAGAGTGCCATCCGAAGCGTCGATGGCGACGGCTAATGTCATTAGAAAGAAAGCTTCTTGAAAACGAAGTTGTTCAATGAAGAGAATCGCTATAAAGGCGATGACTGCCCCGAGGGCGCTGTAAAGATGAACTAGCCAAGCGAAGATCAGGCGTGCGGTCATCCAACCGCTTATGTCGCTGAAGCGGCAAAGCTGGGCCGCGCTTTCAGACGTTCGATCCAGGCAATTGTGTTTTTATACTTCGGATCGACAGCGATACCAAAACGATCCAGCAGGTCGATGTTCGGCATAAAAGCTATATCGCCGAGACTGAAAGCGCCGGCCAAATACTCTTTCCCGTCCAATTCCCGTTCGATTCGGTCGAACGCTTTTGCAATTTCTGCCTTCGCGTTGTCCATCCGCTGGCTGTCCCTTTCGCCTTCCGGTTTGCGAATTTCCTGAATGATGTGAACAAAGTAAGCATTGAAGTGATTGTCGCGAAAATCCTCCATTAAGCGCGCCCGGGCGCGTCCTTCCGAGTCTTTGGGCATCAATGGCGGATAAGGATACTCGTCCTCCAGGTATTCGTTGATGATGGTCGAATCGTAGATAACAAATCCCTCGTCGTCCAAAGTTGGAATCTGACCGAACGGATGAAGTTTGAGGTACTCCGGGTTTTTCTGCTCCCGCTTGGTAAGATCGACATTGACTCGTTCGAATTCCAATCCTTTCTCAATCAGCGCAATTCTAACTTTGCGGGAATTAGTGGACGGGGGGAAAGTATACAACTTGATCATCATCAGCCTCCTAGAAGTGTCACCACAGCATTCACTGAAATTATACTAACATAAGGTATTACACGCTGCGAGCATTTTTCCTAAGACTGGCGGCGAAATCATGTGTATTAACCGCCGCAGATTCGGGAGGATGGTCCCTCTAAGGGGGGAGACTTATCGCTACGCCGGTGCTTGATCTAGTTCTTCGTTCAAGGTCGAAGCAGTTTTACACCCGCGACTCACCCGACGGGCTAACCCCGAGCCCGAAGCACTGCCTTAAGCTTGAGCGGTTGCGTTCCTCTAAGCACGACGATCTCGACCTCATCACCAGGTTTCTTGCTGACTAAGGCGAGCATCAGATCCTCCAGATTCTGAACCTTGGCTTCAGCCAACATGACGATCACATCTCCCGCACGAAGACCGGCTAGCGCAGCCGGGCTTCCGGCCGAAACTCCGGCGAGCCGCACTCCTTCATCCGTCCCCGAATAGTCCGGAATACTGCCAAGATAGGTCGAAGAAGCCGGGCCTTCGCTGATCGCCTGTTCGCGCGGTACCGATGGCAGGCTGACAAAGTTCAGTGGTGCATTGGTGTTGGCGATTGACCGAATCGTAGCCACAACCAGCTCGCTGATCTTCGCCATTCCTTCCAGATTGAGCTTGTCCCAAGTATCGCCGGGCGCGTGATAATCGGAATGCACGCCGGTAAAGAAATGAAGCGCGGGAACCTTTTTGCTGTAAAAAGACATGTGATCGCTCCGTCCGATCCCATCGGACTCGCCGATCTCCAATCCCAATTCCGTAGCCGCACTCTTTACGATGCCGCTAAATTCTTGGGCAGTACGTGTGCCGAATACGGTCACGCGACCGTCGCGTAAACGGCCCACCATGTCGAGGTTGATCATCGCCTTGGTCGAAGATAGTGGGACGGCGGGATGATTGACATAGTGTCGCGATCCGAACAGTCCTAACTCCTCCGCCGAGAAGGCGGCAAAGACGATCGTTCTTGCCGGTTTGATATCGCTTTCGCTCAGTTGCCGCGCGAGATCCAGCAGTACAGCGGTGCCCGAGGCATTGTCATCGGCGCCATGATGAATCTGTCCCTCAGTGCTCGAATTGCGCGTGCCATAGTGGCCAAAGCCGATGTGATCGTAATGCGCGCCAATCACCACACTGTCATTTTTTAGATGAGGATCCGAACCGGGGAGAACGGCGACAACGTTCTCCGTGGGCTGGCGAATCTCTTCCAGATTCACCTCTAATTTTACCGTACTGGCGGCCACCTCCATTGACGCCGGTTTTTCCTCATAATCGATTTTGCCGCGCAACTCTGTTAGCGAAACACCATGGCTCTCTAACCATTTTTCGATTGGTGCGCGCCCCGCCTGCGCGGCTGCCAAACCGGTGCCGCCGCGCCACAAGCTGTTTTTGGTGGAGATGAGTTCACCTTTGGCATCGTCTTGATGATGCAGATCCACCAAGATCATGCCGATAGCGCCGTGATCCCGCGCATTATTTGCTTTGGTACGGAGCGCAGCGTGAACCGAATTGTTAGGATACTTACGGAACGGACTGTTGGCGTGCTTGGGCGGCGGTTCGTACCGCAGGACAATGACAATTTTCCCTTTGGCATCAATGTCCCGATAGTCGTCATAGCCATACTCTTTTATGGTAATGCCATAGCCGGCGAAAACGACTGCTGCTTCTACTTTTTTTGAAGCGGAAAAACCTAATGGAGTCCAATCCTGGTTCAATGTCAGAGCTGGTCCATTGTCCAACGTGAGACTTGTAGGCTGATTGACCCTTACACCCGTGGCAACTTCAAAGGATTGGAGGTAGCTGCCGTTGTCACCTCCAGGTTGCAGGCCGAGCTTGGCAAACTCGGCGGCGATGTAGTCGCGGGCAAGCCTTATACCGGGAGTATCGATGCCGCGACCCGTGAGCTTCTCGGATGCGAGGAAACGCGCATGAGTTGTCAGAACGTTAGCGCTCGACGTTAGAGACGGGATCTCGAGAGGCCAAGCAGAAAACGCAAACAGTAAGCCGAGAGAAACAAATAGTCCAAGCGCACGAGCGCGCGTCGAGTCATAACCGTGTGACTTTCGCATAAGTTAGTTTTTCAATTTCTGTTGAGACATGACAAAGCTGTCAGTAAACTAACAAACCGGCCCAGCCTTTGAAACATGCAATCGTCATCCTCGATTGGCACAAGGTTATCACTGATTGGCGGTGGCCTTATAATCGCCGACGCAACGTCTTTCATCACAAGTTGCAAAAAGATACTATGAGTGAAAATTGCTCATGGAGGTAAGGGATGGCGGCAAAAACAATCGTCGTCTACACGCAGCCGGGTTGAGGACCTTGTCACAAGGAGGTGGAGTTTCTATCTCAAAAGGGCGTCGAGTTCGTCGAGAAAAATGTGCGCGCGGATAAGGCGGCATTGAAAGAGTTGATCGACATGGGCTATCAAAGCACGCCCGTGACGATTGTCGATGGGGAAGCGGTAGTTGGGTTTGATCAGATAAAAATAATGGAGCTCATCGGCATCGAAACCTAAGCGGCCGAACGTTGCCTCGCCGGCAATAGGCTAAAGTCGTGGGACTAGATCCGAAATGACTCTCAATGGGTCCACTATCGGATGTGAGGATCAGAATGAATGGCTCGCGGTGAGGGAGCAGTTTGTTCAAATTTTATCACTGATGGCTTCTCGGTTCGGATTCTGACCCGCGCCTCTCTCTGATTTAATAGCCCAGCTTTTCGATTTCATCGTCGTCTAGACCGAAGTAGTGGCCGATCTCGTGTATTACGGTAAGTCGAATCTGTTCGCGCAGTTCGTCCGGATTGGGGAAGTCGCTGAGTAGAGGTTCGGAGAACAGAGTGATTTTGTCGGGCAGGATAGGCGGATCGAACGTGGACCGGTTGGGCAAAGGGACTCCTTCGTAGAGCCCGTAGATGACCTCTTCGTGAGATTCTAAATCCATTTCTGCCAACTGATGTTTGCTCGGTCTTTTCTGCACTACGATCTCGATATTATGCAACTGCCTTCGGAACTCCTCGGGCAACTCGTCCAGCACTCGGGCAGCTTCTTCTCTTAATTCTTTGTCAGTCAATGCTAAAATGCTTGCACGAATGGACGATCGAGTTCAAGGAGTATCCGTGCGGAAACCATTTCTCGCGCTGTGCGGTCTGTTTGCGTGGTTGTTACTCGGAATTCAACTGGTGCATGGCCAGATCGTCGCATCCACGCTGCCGATCACGGACGACCTCGATCGTGAGTCGCTCCGGCTCGCTATCGATCGCAGCATATCCTATTTGAGGAAGCTTCCAGCGGATCGCATCGTCGGAGAGCAACCCCGGCAAGTTAGCGCCGGACAAGTCCTGACCAGTCTTGCGGTTCTCCATCGAGTGCTTGATCGCTGGAGCTGTTGGCAGTGTTTCGTTGAAGAATTTCAATCCCGTTTTGAATTGGTACCGTCAAGCCCAGATGAGCAGCAGAGAGAAGTGTTATTTACCGGCTACTATCAACCGGTCATCGAAAGCAACCTTGTCGAAACCAGCGAATACCGCTATCCGATCTATGGCAAACCGACCGATCTGGTGGCCCTTGGTGGCGTTGCGGCAGGTTCCGACGAAACTGCAAGGAAAATCAGCGGGCGAGTCGAGGGCGAGCAATTCGTTCCTTACTACACTCGCCGTGAGATCGACCACGCTAAGTTGTTGCGCGGGCGCGGGCTTGAGATCGCCTGGGTCAAGGATCCCATCGAGTTATTCTTTCTTCACATCCAGGGTTCAGGTGTTTTGCGCCTGCCGGATGGAAGGCAGGTGCATATCGGTTATGCCGGTCAAAACGGCCGTCCCTATCGGAGCATCGGCCGGCTACTCATCGACCAAGGCAAAATCTCCCAAACCGAGATGTCGATGCAGCGCTTACGCCGTCACTTGGCGGAAAATCCTGAGCAGCGCGACGAGATCATGGCGCATAATGAGAGCTACGTCTTTTTCCGGGCTACTGAAAGAGGTCCTTTTGGCAGTCTCGAAGTGCCGGTGACTGCGGGACGATCGATTGCGACAGATTCTCGTCTTTTTCCAAAGGGAGCCGCGGCGCTGATCTACAGTGAAAGTCCGGTTCTGAATGGCGCCGGGAGGTTGATCGGCTGGCGGCCTTTTGTTCGCTTCGTGCTCAATCAAGATACCGGCGGAGCGATCCGCGGTTTTCAACGCGCGGATCTTTATATGGGCAGCGGTGATGATGCCGGCGCTCATGCGGGTTATATGAATAGCCCCGGGAAGATTTATTTTCTGATGTTGAAGAACTCAGGCCGGGGAGCGCTACGTCGTTAAAGAGAGAGGCAGACTCTCCGTTCATCCTGAGCGCGGTTTGCGCTTGAAACTGTACTGGCCGGAAGAGTAGCGTACTAAAATACTTCGAATATGGAACGACACAGCGAGACGCGGCGGCTCAAGTGGGCGCTCGCCATCAGCCTCGGCTACTTCTTCGCGGAGCTAATTGCGGGTTTTCTCACCAATAGCCTGGCCTTGCTTTCCGATGCCGGGCATATGCTGTCCGATATCGGCGCCATCGTCGTCAGTCTTTTCGCCTTTCGAATGGCGCGGCGGCCGGCTACGGCGGAGAGCACCTACGGCTATCATCGCGCGGAAATTTTAGCCGCTCTGTTTAATGGCCTGGCACTCTGGCTGATTGTCGGGGTTATTTTTGCCGCGGCATACAATCGACTCAACAATCCACCGGAAGTAGAGAGCCTCGGCATGATCATTGTCGCTACAGTTGGTTTGATGGTGAACATTGCTGCCGGCTTCATTCTCTACGAATCGCATCACCATAATCTCAATCTGCACGGCGCGTTTATGCATGTGATCAGTGATGCCATTGGCTCCGTGGGCGCCATTGCCGCCGGGCTTATGATGTATTTTACCGCTTGGTATCTGGCCGATCCGTTGATCAGCGTTTTTATCGGATTGTTGATCCTGTACTCGTCATGGAACTTGATTAGAGAAGCATTGAGTATTCTTATGCAGTCGGTTCCCAAAACGATTCGACTCGAAGAAGTCCAGCGCACCATCGAGGATGTGAAAGGCGTCATGGCGGTTCACGATCTTCATGTTTGGGCGGTGACTTCGGGGATCTTCACCCTCAGCGCTCACGCCGTCATTGTCAACGGCGAAGATTTTCATGAAGTTTTGAACGGTATCGAAGAAACCCTCAAGCAGCGTTTCGGCATCGAGCACACGACCATTCAATTGGAAACCGAGAGCCGCGAAGAAACGGAGTTCAAAGGTTTTTAGCGCAGCCCAGAAGTTTTGGACAGGAGGATTTCATCTCCTGGAAGCGCCGCAACTAACACTGTTCGACTCAGGAGACGCTTGAGCTAGCCAGAGCGGACTTGCGTGACGGCAGTAAGAGCGCCATTAACGCTACGCTGACTAAAGAAAGCAATCCAAGCATCCAGAAAATTGTCGGTAGCTCTGCGGTTATCAAGAGCAAGCCGACCACAGACGTTGAGATAGTTTTTGAAGCCTGTTGAATCAAGCGATCGAAAGACACGATGCCGCCGCGCATTTGAAGCGGCGCATTCTGCGTGAGCAGGCTCTTTTGCATCGGCGAGATGACACCGTTGGCGATGCCATAAAAAAATAACGCGCCGCCTACCAACCAGACGCCGGGCATAAACGGCACCGCCACCAACGCGATGCCACTGACCAAGAAGGCGATAAACAGTACCTGGGCCTTGTCCCTGCCCGCCGCCAGTCTCCCTGCTTGACTGGAAGTAATCATCGCGCCCACTGAAAAAAAGACATACAACAAGCCCGCTGTTGCCGTCGAGATGCCGTGGGTGCGCACAAGAAAAAGGGGAAAGTAAGTCAGAAATCCATAATCGAGGAAGAAGCGCAAGAAACCCGCCGAAAAAGCGACGACTAAGCGGGGATGGCGCGTTAGCTTGAGCATCTCGCCCAAATAGGCGCGGGTTCCGCTGGTTACGCTGCCTTTGGTTTCGGGCATCCAGAAAAACGTCATGATTCCCAACGGCACGGTGATGATATAAAGAGTGAAAGGCCAGTACCAGGCAAACGCAGCCAACAGTCCGCCCAGCGGCGGCAGGATCATGTAGCCGATGCGATCGAGAAACACCTTCAAACCTTGGCCGGCGATCTCCTCGTCGCCATCGAGTAAATCGCCTATCAGAACAATCGTGAGCGGAATCACGGCGCTGAAACCAATTCCCTGAATCGCGCGAAACACCAGCAGCCAGGTAAAGCTGGTCGCCAGTGCCATCGCCGTGCCGCTGATGCCGAATAATATGAGCCCGCCGGCGAGAAGCAATCTTCTGCCGTACATATCGGCGATCACCCCAAAGATCGGTGACAGGACAATGGCCGGTGCGGTGAAAACAGTCATGATTAGCGAGAGAGCCGAATCGCTGATGCCGAAGGGCTCGGTCATTGCCGGCAAGGCGGGTTGAATGAAATTGACGCCCATCATGAGCGCCAGGCTTGCGGCATAAACCAAGCTTAGCGAGCGCCGCTTCTCCGGCGCCAGCATACCCAAGCCAAAAAAGCCGGCGATGGCAGACATCCGCCGCAAGCTAGACCAATGCAGCGAGTGAGTCAAACGTATTTGCCTGAAGTGCTAAGGAGAGTTGCGAATGAGGCCTGTCTTAATTCTCTGAGGCGAAAAGCCTCTGCAGTCTTTTTAGCGCGTTCTCTTTCTCGTGTTGTTCAATTCGCGCTCGCTCCAATGTGCAGCGCAGAAATTCAACCGAGTCGTCGTATAGCTTGCAATCAACCGGATAGGGATGCCCGTCCTTGCCACCGTGCGCGAAGCTAAATTTTACCGGGTCTTTCCAGGATGCGGCAGTGCCGAAGGCAAGATCAGCGATAAGAGTGAGAGCCCGCAAAGTTTTGGCGCCGACTCCGGGCATGCTCAATAGCTCTTCGAAGTTCGTGACTTTACGTTCGTAGGTTTTCAGCAGAATCTTTTCGATCGACTTCGGGTGAATGTCGCTGACGGAAACGTGATGATGCGAAGGCAACGACAATGTTTGCAGCCGTTGGATTTCGCCGATGAGTTTTTCCGGCCGCTCATGAGAGAGATCGGTAATCATCGACTGCGCCGGTTGACTCTCCAACGCAACAAGATTGAGCGCCCGCTCTTTCTGCAGATTGCTGCAGATCGCCGTGTGCGGCTCGAGAGTCATGGTCCGGACGTCTTCGGAGAACCAGTGGTAGCGCCGGGCAAAGCGCTCGTTCATGCCTTGCTGCACCACCGCCCAGGAGCCGTTAAAAGTGAAAAAGAAACTGTGATGATAAAGCTGGAACCCATCCTGAATTGCGTTGTTATCGATTTTGGCGGTGAGCCGGCTTAGGTAAACCAAGGCGTCGGCACTGCAATCCAGAGGATATTTCTCGCCTGCGGCGGTAATCTCGCCAGGAGTTTTTCGGGAAGTCGCGCCTTTACCGCCGGCGATAATTAAGCCGAGTTCCTTCTCTCTGCCTTTGAGGCCTTCTTTAAGCGCGCCGCATACTGTGGTGGTCACGCCGGAAGAATGCCAGTCAAAGCCAAGAACGCAGCCTAAAGACTGTAGCCAGTATGGATCGGCTATACGTTGGAGGAATGCCTGGGGTCCGTCGTTTTCAATTATGAGGCGGGTGATCTCGCGGCCCAGCCTGACCATTCTTTGAAATAGCCATACAGGCGCCTTGCCGCCGTGGAGCGGGAGTTGAGCAATCCCGGTTTGTCGCATGGCCTACGTTATTCATCCGTCTCGCCGAAGTAGTCTCTTAGAATTCGCTCTTTTATGTAAGAAATTGCTCCCAGATCTTGAATGATATCTCCGCCCGTATCGTAAAAGAAAATATCGCCTTTCTTGTTGCGGCCGATGGCTACGAGCCATTCTAGTTCGTCACGGTCTTCCAACAGATAATTGATAGCTTGGTTCGCTCCTTTGCTGGCGATGATAGTGACTTTAGGGTTTGCGGATTTCTTCGGTTGGTTCATGAAGGCGCCTCCTGAATCGCCATGAGTTTATACCAGAAGATTAAGCTACACAACTTAAGGCTGAGAAATGCCTTTGCGCGCTTGTCCGCGCAAGTTGCTCCTGGGAAATGATCGATCATAGGTAAAAGATCACCTGAGAGAAAAATCGACGCGGTTGGGTTTACCCTTTAGCTTGGCTTTCTCTTCACTGGTGAGCGGCTTGGCGGGAACAATAGACAGCCGGTCTGCGCTCACCTGCCCGATAGTCACTAACGCATCTCGCACTGTCTGAGCGCGCTGATTGGCCAGCTCACGTAAATTCTCCTCGTCAACGGTGGCATGCTGGATCATCAGTTTCTCCATTTCTACAACGGGTAAATCGCGCAGCAGGCCAATGGCATTGCGCGGCTTTGGAAAACTCTCCTGGCGGTATGCTTGTCTTAGGTATTGCGGATACTCGCTGCTTTCGATGCGGACCTCGTCAACCGATTTAGGAGCGTCTGCCTTGCCTGATAGCTCTTGTAATTTCTGTGCCTTCACTTTTCGCTCCATCGAAACCCGTTTAAGCCCATCCGGGTCCGTGGCCGGATCGGCGCGACCGCTCAGTTGGAGGCGTAAAGCCGGACGATTGTTCATCGCCTTGGCCAATGTCTCAATCTTGCCTTGAGCAATCTGGTTGAGACTGGCGCGCCCACTATCAAATTCAATGTAGCTCAGTTCTTCGCCGCCACCGCTTGCGCCGCCGCTGAAGGCGGAGCCGAGAAGCGCGAACGGCGCAGTCACTGCTCGAGTGATGATGTTAATCACCAGCCGCAGCACGATGCCGCCGACACTGAACTGCGGGTCATCGAGAGAGCCGCTGATTGGCAGGTCGACGTCGATGACGCCGTTTCGATCTTTCAGCAACGCGACTGCGAGCAACACCGGCAGCTTGGTGGCTTGGGGGCTCTCGACCTTCTCGCCGAAGGTCAGCTGATTAAGAATAATTTTGTTTTGGGCAGTTAGTTTACGGTTTTCGACTTTATATTTGACATTGAACGAGAGCTTGCCCGATTCGATTCCATAGCCGACGTATTTTCCGGAGTAAGGTGAGAACGGATTCATCTCGATCTCGCGAGCGTCGGCTACAATGTCCAAAAACAGCTCTTTGCCCAGCGGGTTGATTTTGCCATCGATATCGACCGGCGCAGATCCATCCAATTTAGCTTGGATGTCGATATCGCCCGGCGCTTCCGGTTTAAGCTCTGAAATGGTTCCCTGCACATCGGTGAGGTTAGCCGAATAGTTGGGTTTGACCAGGAAGTCGCTGAAATTGATGTTGCCGCCGTGAAGATTGATTTTGCCGATGGTGACCCGCTTCTCAGTATCCGGTGTATCCGCGGCGGGGGTGGCAGCTGCCTGCGCTGCTAAGGTCTCCTGTTGGTTCTGCTCTTTAGGCGCGGTCAGGTTTTGCAAATTGATCTTGCCGTCGGGACCGATGATCACGCGCGAGTAGAAATCGGTGATGTCGATTTCGCCGATGCGCACTTGCAGCGGTGCTGATGTCAATTCGAACTGATGGAGCCCGAGGTTCTTCCATTTCACCAAATCCTGTTTATTGTCCTTTTCTATACTGGCGAAATCATAGAGCTCTATTCCGCCCTGATAATTTGTTTTTGCCGGACCGGTGCCGCCGCTAGCTAACGTAAAGCTGCCCTTTGTGCTGATTCGCCCCCCGGTCAATAGAAAATTGACCTGATCGCCGAAGTAAGGCTGCAGAGACAGAACGTCGATATCGTAGGCCTCGACTGCGAGCTTAGCCGCGACCGGATTCGTGGCCGCGGTACCGTTCAACCGCAATGAACCATTCTTATTGATGCGAGTACGCAGCCTGGTCTTACCGGGTTGATTTTTCGCGTTGGAAAAGTTGTCGATGCGAACGAAAAGATCGGACAGGACGAACTTCGCCGGAGCGGCGGCGCCGCGGTCGTCGATCTCGATTTTGAAGCTATCCAGAGCAATCTGTTTGGCTTCCACCTTCCACTCGGTCTCGTCTTTTTTTATCGGCTCTTTAACAGGCGCCGTGGATGATTGGGCCTTGACGATGCGCGCATAGTTCAGAGTGCCCTCTTTATCCCGCTGGACGTGCCCGATGCCATCTTTGCCTTGGATCGCGCCGATTACGACTGTTTTACCTGAGACGTCGACGCTACCGTCTTTAATGATCAATGATGGAATGCGCCAAAGCGGTTCCGGGTGCCCGGGGAAATCCAACCGCACCGTTTTTAAATTGGCATTCAGATCGGTGAACTTTAGATCCGATCCATCGTCTTTCGCTTCGAATCTGTATTGAGTGGTGAGGTCTAACAAGCCTTCCTTGATCTCCAGGGCCAAGGCATTCTGATGATACGGGCTTAGATTTCCTGGCTTAAAACTCTCGATAGCTACTTTTCCTTCTGCCACAAACGGCGCCAGCTGGATTTTGCCAGTTTGGCTGACCCGCTCTTTCGCATCCGATTCAAACGAGACTTCCATGGCGGCCTCTTTGGTCGGTTCATTGGTCAATCCTTTTACTGCGATGCGAATGTTGTCGAGTCGGGTCTTATACGGCCGCTGCAAAGTCTCATCGATGAAGTGCAGGGTGCCCGAATCGATCAGAATGTCATCAACTTCGTAGCCTAGCGGTTTAGTTTTTTTCGTGGATTCGACTGAAGTAGTTTTCGGCGAGCTCGTTATCAGATCGGCGGTATTCAAAGATCCATCGCGATTTCGGGCTAGATGCAACTCCAGGCCGTGAGCTTTGATCGATTTTATGCGCGTCTTATTGTTGAGTACGTCGATCGACTCCACTACTACGTCGAGGTCGGCGATCTTGCCAAATGGCGTGCCGCCATTTTTCTCGACTGCAAGCTCCGTTAGTGCCAGGTTCCCGGTGATCGTGAATACCGACGGGCTCTCCTTGGCGGTCTTAAAGGATGCGTTGAGCTTGCCGTTCAGTTCGCCGGAAGGAACTTTAAAATTCAGAGCTACGGGCGAATATTCGAGATACTTGTTGATCTGTAGTTTGTCGATGTTCAAATCGAGTGTGCTTTCGTGCGAGCTGTGAAATGGTTTGGAGGCTCCGCCGATATGCAAAGGAGCCCCATTGATATTTGCCGAGAACGAAGGTTTGACGAAGATATCCGTATAGGACGGCAGGCTGGAAATAAACGGCACGCCGATATTGATCGATGAAATCAAATGCTTGGTCTGTTCAGGCCGGTCGTCAAATTCAATTCGGCCATCGAGCAGCTGAATGTTGTTCAAGGCGAACTTCGGCGTCGGACCACCGGAGGGTCCCGAAGTTAAGTCGTCGATTATATCCTGGAAGTTGTACTTAAAATCTTCGTTGCGCACGAGATTGACGTAAGGCTTTAGCAGACGAAGCTCTTTGATGACCGGACTCAGACGGAAAATAGACCGCAGTTCTAGGTTGACGTGCAGCTCATCGAAGGATACTGCGGTGGCTTGGCTCTGACGCTCTTTCATCAGAAAACCACGCATGGTTGCGGTCATGGCGTAGGGATTCAAACGGATCTGCTCGATGGTGACTTCGCGGTGCAATTTTTGAGAGAGGTCGCCGGCTATTTTGCCGCGGAGTAGCGGCGGCGCAACTAATCCCAGCAGCACACCAAAGGCGACAACGACGGAGACCGTCCAAATGGCGATTTTGCGGGTACGCGGATGAACGGTGAAATCGCGCCCGCGCCTGAAGAGCTGCGTTACGTTAAATGCCATCGGTAAAAAATAGCTCTTAGAACTAACGAGATATTACTCTAGGAAGTAAGGCTTGTCCACGAAGAGACGCTGTCGAATTGGTAGCCGAAACGGATGATGTCGCGGATGGTCGATGAGGCGCCTAACAGTTCTCGCAAGATTTTCTTTGGTGCTGGAACTCTGATCGCTGACTGGATTATCCTGCTGCCTCTATCTCCTCGATTATCGAAAGATAGAGGCTAGGCAGCTTCCAATGTTTGGCGCCTTCTAAAATCAATCGCTTGTATTCGGCATTGGGCAATGGAACATCGAGCTCCAGTTCGGCGATATAAACCAGCGCCTGAAACGGCGCCTCTCCGCCGTTTAGGGCAAAAACCGGCAAAATCTCGCGGCGATAACCGTCTTCAAAGCTATCCAAGATGAGCAAGTCCTCATCACAGATGTCGTATACGGCGCCCCAAACTTCCTTGCGGCAATCACGTTGGCCGTGCCGCAGTTGCGCAAGCGCGAATGGCGTGTGATGCCGAATTGATAATCCGGCAACCTGGCGATGCAAATGAAACGTGATGACGGGCAGCGACGTTGCATCTGTGGCCAGTTCAGATTCGAGCCGTAGGCAAAGTAATACACCGACGTTATCCTTCTACTCGTATCCTGTGATAACAAACAATTATGTGGCGACAAAGAAAGTTGTCAACAGCCACCGGAGATAAGTGATTAACTTGAGCCGTAAGGCAGTACTTTGTTTTATTCCTTGCTCGACGGGTGCATTGGCGGTTTAGCAAACAAGATCAAAAACGCACATGTGAATAGAGCGCAGGAAAAGATCGTGAAGGATATATTGTAACTGCCCATGCGATCGTGAAG
>JAJONK010000383.1 GCA_021323355.1 Deltaproteobacteria bacterium | reverse complement strand
GTGTCCGATGAAACAACATTGACCTTGTCGAAATCGACCCCCAACTCTTCCGCGGCGATTTGCGGAATGACGGTGTGACTTCCCTGGCCGAGCTCGGTGCTGCCGGTCATGATCGTGACCGAACCATCGGCGTGCACCCGCACCGCCGTCGAGGTGAGCGGGTAGGCGCCGGCATCGCTGCCGGAGCAGGCAATGCCCCGCCCATGGCCCTTGGGTAACGGATCTTTCCAGCCAATCGCGTTTGCCGCGGTGTCGAGATCTTCTTTCAACGTCCCATCGAAGGGGCGCATTCCGGGGAAAAATTCTTCACCTGGTTTCGCCGCATTCGCCAGGCGAAACTCGTAAGGATCTTTACCGATCTTGGCGGCGAGCTCGTCGATTTGCGATTCGCCGGGCAAGGTCACCTGCGCGCAGCCAAAACCCCGATACGAACTCGCCGGCACGGTATTGGTGTAAAGCGAACAGTTTTCGATCAAGACATTCGGAATCGCGTAAGGACCGACGCAGCGGTTGCTCGACTTCTCGACCACAAGAGGGCTGTTTTCCGCATAAGCCCCGGTGTTCATGTAAATCTTCGCCTGTCGTGCGATGATTTTGCCGTTGGCATCCACTGCCGTGCGCATCCAGGTATAGGCGTCATCGCTGCGCGTGGTAAGCATCGCTTCCTCGATTGTCAGCTGCAGCTTCACCGGTCGCTTGGCTTTCCATGAACAGGCCGCTACGAGCGGCTCGATCTTGGTATACGACTTGCTGCCGTAGCCACCCCCGACAAACGGCACGATCAAACGCACTTTGCTGACCGGCAGATTGAACACAGTTTTAAGGTCGTGTCGCACCATGAACGGATGCTGCGCCGATGAATAAATATTGACCCCTTGATCGGTGACATCGGCAACCGCGACGTAAGCTTCCATGGCGTAGGCGTAGGTCATCGGAAAATAGTACTCAGCCTCGACGACAGCGGCAGCGTTCTTGAAAGCCTCCTCGACGTTGCCCCATCTCACTTCGTGTTTCTGGCAAATGTTGCTTCCTTTGCCTGCGGTCACTTCACCTTCGAAACCACGCAGCGCGCCGGCCTCGAACTGTCTTTCGTGCAGCAGCGGAGCATCTTTCGCTAATGCCTCTTGCGGCGTGAAGACCGCGGGGAGCTCCTGGTATTTCACATCGATGAACTCGAGCGCTTCGAAGGCGGTGCGCTCATCTATGGCGACCACAGCCGCTACCGGCTCGCCGGCATAACGGACTTTATCAATCGCCAGCAATGGATGATCCTTGACCGCATGGCCGTAATAGGGGTTCAGTCCCTCGAGATCATTGCCCGTGACCACGCAGAATACTCCCGGTTGCGCGGCAGCTCGTGATGTATCAATGGAAATGATCTTGGCATGCGCATAGGGGCTGCGCAGCACTTTGGCGTAGGCCATGCCGATGAGCTTCAAGTCGGCCACATACTGGGCCTTGCCGGTGACTTTTACACGGCCGTCGCGCCGCGGTATTGAATGGTTGACGACATGAAAATCAGTTTTCTTCTCTGCGCTCACTTCTTGGACTCCCTGCTTATCGCCTGGGTGGCGCGTTCAATGAGTGACTGATAGACCACGTAGGATCGGTTTCTTCTTTGTGCTCACTTCTTGCCGCCGCTCATCGTCTGGGCAGCGCGTTCAATGGCGGCAACGATCGGCACGTAGCCGGTGCAGCGGCAGATATTTCCGTCCATATGATGAATGATTTCCTCGCGGCTCGGCGTCGGATTTTCATCCAGCAGCGCTTTGGCAGACATAATCATGCCCGGTGTGCAAAAACCGCATTGGAAGGCAAAATCGTCGATAAAGGCCTGCTGAATCGGGTGGAGCGTGCCGTCGGGTTTTTCCAAACCTTCAATCGTTGTGACGCTCTTACCCTGCGCTTCGTACGCCAGATACGTGCAGGCGCTTACCGGCAGGTCGTTTACGAGAACCGTACAAGCGCCGCAAACCTGGACCTCACAGGATATTTTTGTGCCGTTTAGATTGAGCTGGTTACGAAGAACTTCGGCGAGAGTTTCTTCGGCCTCGCATTCAATTTCAACGGGCTTGCCGTTGAGCTGAAACTTCAGAGCGACATCTCTCATTCGATCACTCGTAGTGCGGCAAAATTGACTCGGCCCACAGGGTCATCTGACGTTCCAAACTGTCCATGCTCGGGTAAATGATTTTGAGCTCGAAATGCTGCACGCCGTTCTCGATGAATTCATCGACACGACGGCGCACGTCATCTACCGAACCGAAGATGTGACGATCCAGGGCAAACTGCATGCTGTCGATATCGCGCTCGTAGCTTTCGCTGCTGGTTTTCAGGGTCGGCAACGCAAGCTGCAAGCCTTCGTCGCGGGTCTTGGCGATGGTCGCGAGCTTTTCAACGGCAATGGTTATCTTTTTCGGATCGCGACCGTTTTCCTGCGCCGTCTGCGCCAGAATGTCGCAGCCCACTTTCATTTCCTTGGGCGAGAGCCAGCCGGGAATCCAGCCTTCGCCGTATTTTCCGGCGCGCTTGGCGGCAAGCTTCATCCAGCCGCCGACCCAAACCGGTGGATGGGGTTTTTGCACCGGCTTGGGATAAACCTCGGCGTCCTTAAATTCGATGAATTCACCCTTGTATGTTGCTAAGGGTTGTGTCCAAACCGCTTTCATCGCGTCGATATACTCGTCGGTACGATCGCCGCGCCGCTCGTAAGGCACACCGAAGACGCCAAACTCATCGGATTCACGAGTAGCTTTCGAGCCAAGACCGACGCCGACCAACAGCCGACCCTTGGCCAGGTGATCCAACGTCGAATACTGCTTTGCCGCATAAATCGGATTACGGCAGGGCATCACCAGGCATGCGACGCCAAGCGTAATCGTTTTGGTCTCCGCCGCAAGATAGGAGAGAATCGTGGTCGCTTCAAAAAAGTTCGCCTCCTGAGTATCCGTCAATGCTTCAGCAGCGCCGGAGGAAATATGGTGGCGATGCATCTCCGAGCTCCAGACCACATGATCGTGAACCCAGATGGCATCAAAGCCCAGTTCTTCTGCCTTCTTGGTGGCTTTAACGATGTTCTCGATGCTCGAAAGCGGGCCGGAATTCGGTACCCGTACGCCAAACGAAATATTGTGCATGACTGGCTCCTAGTTTCTGATCAAGGCTACGTACGCGGCAGTCTCGATAGGCCTTTTGCGCCGAAATGTCAGAGAACTTAATCCGTAATCTGAATAGCGAAATTAAACAACCAGCAGAAAATCAAAAGCCAATCGCAAACTCAAGTGGGACACTTTTGGTGATTGGGGCTTTTCGAGCTGCGGATTTAGAACTTCAGATTTGCAGCGCGGCGTCGAGCGCCTTGCCGATCGGCTACTCCTTTTCGGTGATCTCGACTTTGTTGTATTTCAAGTGACGGTTATACCAGTCGACGATGTTAGCGGCGACATCGTCGAAGTAATCGTTGTAAATGCCGTAATGGGTGGTCTTCTTATAGAGCACGAGTTTTTTCGGCTCGCGCGCCTTTTTGTACAAATCAAAGGACTGCTGTTCTGGCGTGACCGCATCGCCTTCCACGGCGATGAACAACACGCCGCGCGGCGAAATTTTATCGACCACATCGATTGGGCTGTATTCCAAAATCCCTTCGGCGCAGGCCAGCGGCATGGCGTCGGGAATCTTATCGGCCACATCTTTCTTGAT
>JAJONK010000382.1 GCA_021323355.1 Deltaproteobacteria bacterium | reverse complement strand
GGCAGCGGCAGTCCGTTTGCCTGGCGCGTCATGTTGACGTTGGAAGTGAAAGGTCTGGCATACCAATCGAGACTTTTGGAATTCTCAAAGGGCGATCATCAAGCGGCCGGTTTTCTCAAGCTCAACCCGCGCGGCAAAGTGCCGCTACTGAAAGACGACGATTTCATTCTCAATGAATCGCTGGCGATCATGGCCTATCTGGATAAAAAATATCCCGAGCCACCGCTGTTCGGCAGCTCGCCGCAAGAGACCGGCCTCATTTGGCGGGCCGTCATGGAGACCGAAGCTTATTTGCTCAGCGCCGGAGATAAAGTGATCCGGCCGGTTTTCTTTGGCAAAGGGCTTGATGAGACCGAAAAAATTCAACAAGCGGCGCAAGCCGTCCGTCAGGAATTGCAGCGCATCGATCGAGAGCTATCCGGTTCGGCGTGGCTGGTTGGCAAACAGATCTCCGCCGCCGACATCAGCTTGTTCCCGCTGGTTCAAACTATCCTCAGAGCGGCACGGAAAGACGCGGCAAAATCGCTGAAGCTGGAACTTCTGCCGCTGGCCGATACTTTCCCGAATCTCTCGGCATGGGTGAGACGGATCGAAACGCTACCGGGTTACGAGCGCACCTATCCGCCGCATTGGCGATGAAAAGGAAAAGACGAATTAGGAAAGCGGAAACAGAGGATCTCGTTTGTTCCTCACGTTTCAGCTTTCCCGTCTCAATTTACCACGCGGCATCCACGATCGCGGCTTCTCCCCGGTACGAAAGACGTTACTTGCCAGGCTGCGATACCGTGCGCAGATAGGGTTTGTGGGTTTTGAAGCCCTGCGGGTATTTCTTCTTGGCGTCATCATCGGAAACAGATGTCGGAATGATAACGTCATCGCCCGGCTTCCAATTGACCGGCGTCGCCACCGTGTGCTTGGCGCTGAGTTGCAGCGAGTCAAGCAGACGCAGCACTTCGTCGAAGTTGCGGCCACTGGTCATCGGATAGATGAGCATCGCCTTGATCTTCTTGTCAGGTCCGATGAGAAATACCGTGCGCACAGTCTGGTTGTCTGCCGGGGTGCGTTTACCGGGAGTCTCGCTGGCCTGGAGCATGTCGTAAAGCTTGGCGACGTTTAGATCCGGGTCGCCGATGAGCGGGTAGTTCGGCGCGTGCCCCTGCGTTTCCTGGATGTCCTTGGCCCAACCCTGGTGATCGCTTACGGGATCAGCGCTCAGTCCGATGATTTTGCAGTTGCGCTTGTCGAACTCGGGCTTGAGGCTGGCCATATAGCCAAGCTCGGTAGTGCAGACTGGCGTGAAATCCTTTGGATGCGAAAATAGTATCGCCCAGCCATCGCCGATCCATTCATGGAAATTGATTTTGCCTTCGGTAGTGTCGGCGGTAAAATCCGGCGCGACATCGTTTATTCGAACAGCCATGATTATTCTCCTTTTTTATTTGTTTTGTGTGCGTTAGAGCTATCGCGAATACAAGCATCCGTCAATGCCTTTTGGAGACATTTTGCCGGTCAATTTAACTGCCGGCTACTGCGGCGACGGCATCTCCTGAAAGGGCGCTGGCGAGCGCGTAGCAACCGTTTCTTCCTAAATCATTTCGACGTTTCGGGAATTCTCGAAACGTGGAAGCTTCCGATTTCGGTTAATCTTTCCTTGAACCTTTGAACCTTGAACGCTTGAACGGGCCGCGATTCACTGCTTGAACGGCGCGAGGCGATTGAACATTTTGAACACTCGAACAGCCTTAAATATTCGTTACCCCGCTAAGAAGTCTCGATCTTGCCTGCCCGGTGTTGCTCCGATGGATGGAGCACGGGAACCAACCGGCCCGTGGCAGCCAATCTTTCACTGGCTGTTTCCCAGGACGGCCAATCAGCCGTATCTTGTTCCCAATCGGCAAAGACGGCTTCATCGCACCAGTGCGGCAACTTCTGCATGGCTTCTCTATGAGGCGAAGCCGGCACAAACGTCCTGATCGCTTGATTGTCCCGCCACATCGCCAACGTCCAGAACGCAAGCCCTTTGGTTTTTCTCACTCTAACGCCGAGATTGCCCGGCGTTCTTTTCGCTTGCCTGATGGATCGCCTGGTGTACCAAAGGAACCCAGGGAAAAAGCGCAGCGAACGCAGGCGAAGTCGGGTGACGGAGATGATTGCCATACCTTGAGTTTCCAACGGGTCACAGCGTGGCTACTGAAAAGCAGACACAACCGCGCTGTTCTAAGTTTCTGCTCTAGCTTACCAAAGACGCTATGCGAAGTTCTGTTCCTGCTTCTGAATCCAAGGAACCGAGACGGGAAAGTGGGCGCTAGGGGACGCGACTTTTTTGCAAGCTTGCCCGCTATGTCGTGTTCAATCCGGTCCGCGCTGCCATTGTCAAACACCCCCGTCTACGGGTGTGGAGCAGTTATGGCTCGATGATCGGTGTAACCATGGTGGCTGAATACACTGGCTTGCGCGCTCGTATCTTTTGCACTAATCTGCTCCTTCGAAAAATCACCACCATGTGTCAACCGAATTGGAAGCGCTTCTTAAGGAGAAGGAGCTCGATTTGAAGATCCTCACCGCCGCGTTGCTTTTCGTTTGCCTTACAAACTCAACGGCCTGGACTCAGTCCGGCACGCCGTCTTCTCCCCGCGAGATAGCCGCTTATGGCGGACCGGATCGTGAGCGTTTGCTGTTCGAGGGCGCCAAGCGCGAAGGCAAATTGGTTTGGTACACGACTCTAGCGGCCGTCCAAAACAAGCAAATCGCCGCTACCTTCGAAGCCAAATATCCCGGTGTAAGAGTTGAAGCCTACCGCGCTGGATCTTCCGCTCTGGTCCAGAGGTTAATTAATGAAGCTCAGGCCCGGCGCCATATCGCCGACGCCATCGAAACGACCTTGCCCGGGCTATTGACCTTCCGTGACAACCAGCTGTTACTCCCTTACGCTTCACCGTACCTAGCGGCTTTTCCCGAGGAATCAAGAGAGAAAGCGGCGGGGAATCTGGTGTATTGGACCATTGATCGGGAATCGTATATCGGATTCGCCTATAACAAAAACCTGCTAAGCGCAGGCGAGGTGCCGGAAAATTTCGACGGCCTGCTGAAACCTGCGCTCCGTGATAAACTTGGTTTGGCGGGGGATGACACGGGCGCCCGCAGTATTGGCGCAATGATCAAAGTCAAGGGTGAGGAATTTGTTAGGAAGCTGAAAGGGCAAAACATCAAAGCCTACCCGATGGCCGGCAGCGCTCTGACCCAGCTGGTGGCTTCAGGCGAAGTGCCTGCGTCGCCCAGCCAATTTTACAGCGCGACGCACGTGGCTGCGAAGAAAGGCGCCCCGGTCGTGTGGGTGCCGATGAATATAAATGTTGTCGGTGCAGGGGGAGCGGCCGTATACGCTAATGCTCAGCGGCCGCACGCGGCGCTGCTTTTCACGAATTTTCTCTTGAGTCCCGAAGGGCAAAAGCTACTCGAAGATTTGGATTTCGGCAGTGCTGGCAAGGATTATGGATTTAGACGCTGGTATCCGGAAAAAGAGGGAACCCTTGCCCAGTATGAACAAGCATTAGAGCGGTGGCATAAACTGCTCCAGGAAATCACGTTCAAGTAAGCCAAGGCCTTAATCAAAGTGCGGCTTCCAATGATGAATGAAGCGGGGCGCAGGGAACGGAGATGCTAGCAAGAAAACAGGGAGGAAACGCTTGGCTTTCCCCCC
>JAJONK010000025.1 GCA_021323355.1 Deltaproteobacteria bacterium | reverse complement strand
TGCGATGACCGAGCTCCTCCGGGTCAAAGATTTGGTGAAAAAATATCGCATGGGCGACATGGAGGTGCCAGCACTGCGCGGCGTCACTCTAGCCATCGGCCGTGGCGAGTTCGTCGCAGTTATGGGTTCTTCCGGATCAGGCAAGTCGACCTTTATGAATATACTGGGTTGTCTCGATCGCCCGACGGAAATTCGCAACCAGCGTATCGGTTTCGTCTTTCAGGGCTTCAATTTGCTAGCACGCACCACGGCCTTGGAAAATGTTGAACTGCCGATGATGTACAGCGCCTGTAACGGCAAACAAAGACATCAGCGCGCCCTGGAAGTGCTCGGACTGGTCGGTCTCAGTGAGCGTCTTGGTCATACCCCCAATCAACTCTCCGGCGGGCAGCAGCAGCGTGTGGCTATCGCGAGAGCCCTGGTGAACCGGCCGTCGTTGATTCTCGCCGACGAGCCCACCGGAAATCTCGATTCCGCCACCAGCGCGGAGATCATGGGATTGTTTCAAAAGCTCAATCGCGATCAGAGCATCACCGTCGTTATCAATGGAGCGCTGAGCAATGTTGTTCATGACACTGCGGATCGCGCTCCGTGCTCTAATGAGAAACAAATTGCGCGCTTTTCTGACGATGCTTGGCATCATCATTGGAGTTGGCGCCGTGATCGCAATGGTGGCGATCGGCGAAGGAGCCAAGGCTACTATTCGGTCCCAAATCGCCAGTCTGGGAACCAACGTTTTGATTATTTTGCCCGGCACTTCTGTGCAGGGCGGGGTCCGAACGGGGTCCGGAGGTGTCAACACACTTGTTGATGGCGATGCCAAAGCGATGATGCGAGAGCTGCCTGCCGTTGCGTTCGCCTCGCCCGCGTTGCGTCGCAACGAACAGATTGTGGCGGGCAATCTTAACTGGCTGACCTTAACACAAGGAGTCGGGTCGGAATTTCAGCAGATTCGCGATTGGCAGGTCGCCGAAGGACGATTTATTCACGATGGCGATATCGAGAGCGCCGCCAAGGTAGCGGTTGTCGGCGAGACCGTGGTTAATCAGTTATTTGGGAGTGACGATCCCATCGATGCAAGCCAGGGGACTGATCAAGACGACACGATTATCATTCCTTATACAACCATGCAAAAACGTTTGATGCGTATCACTTTCGTGCAAAGTATCGTTGCCTCTGCCATTAATGCCGAGCGCCTTCCGGAGGCGCAAGCACAGATCACCGCGCTCTTGCGACAGCGACACCGCATCGGCCCGGATCGTGACGACGATTTTTATATTCGCAATCTATCGGACATCGCCGAGGCTGCCTCAAGCAGCGCGCGGGTCATGGCCGTGCTGCTTGGCACCGTGGCTTCGATCTCTCTACTGGTCGGAGGGATTGGAATCATGAACATCATGCTTGTCTCGGTGACCGAGCGCACTCGTGAAATCGGCATTCGCATGGCGGTGGGAGCGCGCCGCAAAGATATCATGCTGCAATTTTTGGTCGAGGCCGTGGTCATGGCGGCAACCGGAGGCTGTATCGGGATATTGCTGGGTATCGGCAGCTCCGAGATCCTCAATGATTGGGCGCAGTGGCCGACTCACATCAGCACCAGCATCATTGCCATCGCCTTTTTCTTTTCCGGCGCCGTCGGAGTATTCTTCGGCTTCTATCCCGCCAGAAAAGCGGCGAATTTAGATCCCATCGATGCGCTGCGCTACGAGTGAACTTAATGCAAAATCGATCTCGTTCCGGAACGCATTGATGCGCGCGACCTTGACCCGCACGTTGTCGCCCAACCGGAACTTCCGTCCGTGACGCAAGCCTTTAATCAGGTATTCTTTTTCATAATAATAATAGTCATCATCGGTAAGCGATGCGATTTTCACTATCCCTTCAACGAAATAGCTGTCGAGCTCGACGAAAAATCCGAAGTTCGTCAAGCTGGTGATGAAGCCGCTGAACTCATCACCGATCTTATCCATCATGAATTGAGTTTTCTTCAGCGCGACCATTTCTCGTTCGGCGTCCATGGCATTGCGCTCCCTGTCGGAAGTGTGCTTGCCGGCTTCTACTAGATAGGACGAGAGATCTTCACGCGCGGAGCCTGTCAATTTCTCGCTTCGAAGCGCTTTGTCGAGCATCCGGTGCACGATCAAATCGGGATAGCGCCGGATCGGCGAGGTGAAATGCGTGTAGCATCTGGAGGCTAGTCCGAAGTGGCCGATGTTTTCGGGTTGGTACAGCGCTTGTTTCATTGCTCTCAAGAGAACACGGTTGAGCACTCTCTCCTCGGGCTTGCCGCGAGCGGCCTCGAGCAGATGTTGTATTTCCAGGGGCGCGATTTTGTCTTTCTTCAGCGGCAGCCGGTATCCTAGGCTCAATAGGAAGGGCGCCACCGCTTCAAGAGATTCTTTCTCCGGTCCCTCGTGCACGCGATAAAGCGCAGGCAACTCCTTTGCGGTTAAATGACGCGCCACGGCCTCGTTAGCGGCGATCATGAATTCCTCGATGATGCGATGAGCGATGTTGCGTTCGGCGCGGATGATGTCTTCCGGCACTCCTTGAATGTCGAGAATGATCTCCGCTTCCGGTAGATCGAAATCTAGATTGCCCCGCGCTTTGCGTTTGTCAAAAATCAGCAGCGTGAGCTCTTTCATCAATTCAAACTGGGGCACGAGGTCGGCATAGCGTTCGATTGTTGCGGGATCACGATCTACCAGGATTCGGCGCACATCGGTATAGGTCATGCGCTCTCGGCTGCGGATCACCGAGTTGAAAAAGCGGCTGCCGATGACTTCGCCTTTGCCGCTGTATTCAATGCACGCGGTTTTCGTCAGCCGGTCCTCATGGGGATTGAGACTGCAGATGCCGTTGGAGAGCGCCTCCGGAAGCATCGGGATGGCACGGTCGGGAAAATAGACGCTGGTGGCCCGGCTGTAAGCTTCCTGGTCCAGGACGGTGGCGGGGCTGACATAATACGCGACATCAGCAATGCAAACGTAGAGCTCATAACCTTCGTCGGTCTTGCGTACGTAAACGGCATCATCGAAGTCGCGTGCCCGCTCACCATCGATGGTGACAATCGGCAAACCGCGCAGGTCTGTACGGGAGGCGATTTCATCAGCACTGACAACAAAGGAGGCGCTGCTTGTCTCTCGGTGGACCTCGGACGGGAAGCTGGTGCTCAGTCCATAACGGAACACGACGGATTGCACCTGCACCTCGGGATCGTCCGGATTGCCGATGACTTTCAGGAGCTCGGCTTGTGGCGGCGACGTCGCGGTCCCGTAGCGAGAAATTTCAGCAGCAATGATCTTGCCCTTTTCGGGCCGCTCATGCCCTCGAGTTAGCGGGATCACCGGAGCGATTCTCGGATCCATCGGGACTAAGTAGCCGTGACCTTCGATTTCATCGTAAGTACCAATCAGACGCTTGTGAGCCCTTTCGAGCACCTGGACTATGTGAGTTTCCAAGCCGCCGCGTTTGTTCCGATCAACCCGTACCATGATGCGATCGCCATGCATGACACGACGCATCTCGCGCCGATTTAAGTAGAGATCCACAGCGCTCTTTTCGTCGAGAATGAGGAACCCGTAGCCGTCGGGATGGGCGTGGACTCTGCCCGTCATCAGGTTATCGCTATCGGGTAATCCGTAGTGGTTCTTCTTTAGTCGGACCAATCTTCCTTCGCGCACCAACCGACGCAAGGAATCGATGACGGTTTGTAGGTCGTCCTGTTTGAAACCGCCCCTTCGGGAAATTTCTATCGGGGTTAAGCGCAGGCGCGGCTTTCCCGTGAAGAGATTGGAAATTTTTTCTAGTACCTGCGGCGATTCTGTCGCCGCGGTTGCGGATCTGCGCGCCATATAATTTCAAGATCTAATGGAACCTGACGGTTTGCAATCAGCTCTGACTCAAGTGATGATCACGTCCGTCAGGGATCAATCGCAAGCTCCGTCATCAGCCAGTCATCGCTTAGGTCCGGCGGAGGCGGGATTTCGATCAAGGTGACTTCCTGCTGCAGTGATTTTACTATCGCACGGGCAACCTCGATAAAGTCTGAAACGGCTAAAAGCACGATGATGGCCTTCTTGCGATCGATCGTGCGAATGATGCCGACTTCTTCATAGGACTCTAAAATGAATTTGATATACGCTATATCTGAAGGGTAAATTTCCAAGTAGATGGGAACCAAGGTCATGCCTTAGCGGCTCAAAAATTGCTCGAGTTCTGCCGGGAGGGATTCTTTCTGTTCTTGCGCCTCGGGTCGTTTGTCGATTGGCGGTGGCTCGATCGTTTTCGGTAGAGAGCCGCGCCGGACGATCTGCGCAATGATGCGGGTGTCGGGTCGTACTCGCAAGTTCGCCAGAGTGCCTTCGGCACGGAATGGCAAATTGATTTGACCGCTCCGGTCTATGAGATAGCGCAGACTCTTGTTCTCGCGCAAGAGCTCCTGACTGATTCGGGGCGACAAGACCAACATTCCGTTCCATCGGGTTACCTGGTCAAGCATCATCCATCCCGCTGCCTTGATCCGATAGTCTGCGGTTGTAAGCTGTAAAGTTTCGGCGCGAATCACTTCTTGGTTGAATAAGACCTGCGCATCGATGTTTTCGAAGGGGGTGTCTTTGGATTTCGCCAACTCGGCTAAACTCGGCGAGAGCTGAAGCGAGATCAGCGACCCAGAACTGCCGATTCGAGAGATCATGAGCGCGATCAGATTGAAATTTTTGAGTGTTCCGCCCTGAATCCGGGTTTCTCCAGAGCCTTGCAAGGAGTCGGGTTTCATTCCGCCGTTGTGCGCCTCAGCACTGAATTCTCCTTGGAAATTCAGCTGACCCTCTATGCGATCTTTGGACGCCGGCAGTTTGCTTGTGAGTAAAGCCGTTAGATCCACCGAGGTCAATTGAGAGGAGAGTTCCAGGCGTTGAGATTTGCCGGTCTCGGTGATTGACACCTCGCGGCTGCGCCAACTCCCGTTTAAAGCGCGAAAAGAAAGATCTCTGAGGCTGATCTCTGCTGCCGACCAAGCTATCGCGCTACGCAGGTCGAGATACGGGACGTCGTGCAGCGTACCCTCCGACGACGACACCGTGCCTCGCATCCGTGGCGTCCCGTCTTCCAACGTGAGCTTACCGCTCAATCTGACGTTTTGCAGGCGATCCGATTTCGCCACTGGAAAATCGGCAAGATCGGCCAGGTGTAAATTCGCGGAGCGAAGCTCGCAGGTTAGCGTGGGAGTCGCCAGGTCGGCCACTGCTCCTGTCATTGCGATGTCAGAAGACCTGACCCGAAACGCGGCGTTTTCGATGCGGGCCTGCTTGCCAAGTAAGAGAAGGCTGGCACTTAGGCGCTCCAGCTTACGCCTGCTGTTCTCATTTCTTAACTCCGCTTCACTGATCTCAAGTTTGCCGTTCATAGTCCAGGACGAGTCGCCGATCATCACTTTCGAAGCGAGAACTTCGCCATGCAAGTTCCCGGTTGCTCGAAACGCCTGCAGCGCTGGAAAGAACTCGAGCACCTGAGACAAATCGGACTGATCGGCGCGGGCTCTGAGCTGCAGGCGAGCCCTCGAGCCATATTCATAGACGCCTGAGAGGTTTGTTCTGGTGCTGCCCAATGTCAGAACCGATTCGTGAATAACAAATCGGTTATCCTGCCGTGAAATTTTCGATGACCATTCAGCGGCGGTTCCTCTTGGCTTGCGCAGCCAAGTGCCATAGCGAATCTCACTGTTCCGGGCCCGCACTATTGTGCCCAAGCGCAACCTATTCCATGTTCCTTCGATGAGACTCTCGACGCTGACCTCACCATCGCCGCTAAGAGCAATAGGTAAAAGGTCCTGAAGCATGCTCGTGCCTTGAAGACGCGTGATATCGATGGAACTTAGACGAAGATTGCCCTTGAGTTGAGCTTCTGACCAGAGTCCGTTTGCGGAAAGATCCGCCGAGCCGTTCAGGACCGCGTTATAGTCTAAAGAGCCCAAGATCGGCGCTTTGACGATAAAGTCTAGAACCTGCGGGCGAGCCAGAACGCCGGCTAGCTTGGCGCGCAACGATAGCGGCCCGGCGATATCGAGCTCCGGCGGAATTTTGTCTCGGAAGAAAGGAACGGCCCGGGTGAGTAGCGGCACGAATAACGAGTCGAACTCCACATTGACTTCGACGGGCTGTTCTTTCCATCCTTTGCCCGGAGCGAATGGTCCTAAATATCCGGCTACCCGCACGTCCTGACCCAAACTTTCGCTTAACGACGCGGCCAAGGTCATTTTCGCTCGGCCATTGGGGTTGATTCCTTGGAGATTTATGTCGACGCGCTTGATCTGCATTTCCGCCGGCGCACGCACCGAACGATCGATAAAGTCTATGCGACCATTCTTAATTTGAAAGTTGGTGACAACAAAATTGACTGAGCTGAGCTCTCTTTTTGAAGCGGACGAGCGTTCTTTGGGCAAGTCAACAAGCTGTTTCCTCCGGTCTTCCAGGGACGAGATATTCATCACACCTTCTTCGTTGGTGATGATCTGAAACTCCGGTTCAATGAAGGTTAATTTATTGATCACGATTCTGCCGAGCATCAGGGAGAGCAGGCTGACACCCATCCTGAGTTCCTTTGCTCGTAGCAATGGAGTTGCGGCAAAAACCGGGCTGTCGGCGATTCGGAATTCTTTTGCGGAAAAACCGAGCCCAGTCAGCAACGTCACTTCGAATTCGTCGAAAGCGACGTCTTTGCCGGCGAACCTTTGGAGTTCCTCAAAGACGAGATCGCGCCTGATAGCGACCAGAAGATTGACAGAGTACACCAGCGCGACAGCGGCGAAGATGACCGCGCCCAGCGCAAGTGAAATGGATTTTTTCGACAACCTCATGCGCTGCGAGGGATGAGCGAACTAGCAATAACGGCAGTGGTGTTCAGCGAGCTTTCTCGGCTGGCCGCGCTCGATTAGCTTGCACGGAAGCTTGACAGGCAATCAGTTGATCCGCTCCACAATCGTCGCGATGCCTTGACCGACGCCGATGCACATTGTGGCCAGCCCATAGCGGCTGCCGCGTCTCTTCATCTCGTGAACCAGCGTGGTCATGATGCGCGCGCCGCTACATCCGAGAGGATGTCCGAGAGCGATGGCGCCGCCGTTGACGTTTAACTTTTTTAGATCGATGCCGAGCTCGCGCGCGCAGGCGAGCACCTGTGAAGCAAAGGCTTCGTTAATTTCGACTAAATCGATTCGATCTATAGTGAGTCCGGCGCGTTTCATGGCTTTCTGAGCCGCTGGAATCGGCCCGATGCCCATGTAGTTAGGATGAACGCCCGCGGCCGCCGAGGCGATGATGCGGGCCATCGGCTTGAGTCGCAGTTGCTCGGCTTTTTCACGGGTGGCAATCAGCAAAGCTGCTGCGCCATCGGAGAGCGGCGAGGAATTGCCAGCCGTCACCGAGCCGCCCTTTTTAAAGGAAGGCTGCAGAGCCGCGAGCTTTTCCAATGAAGTGTCGGCGCGGGGTCCTTCGTCTTTGTCATGCACCAGCGGCGCGCCCTTTCTCTGTGGAATCTCGACGGCAATGATCTCGTCTCGAAGCAGCCCTTGATCCTGCGCTTTTAAAGCCTTCTTGTGACTGGATAACGCAAATGCGTCTTGGTCCTCGCGGCTGATTTGGTATTTCTCGGCGACATTTTCGGCGGTCTCGCCGTTATTGATCAGGGAATAAAGCTCACCCATCCGCTTATTCGGAAAGCGCCAGCCCAGGGAGCTATCATACATAGTCACATCGCCGCGTTGAAAAGAACTGGTGGGCTTTCCCATGACCCAGGGGCCGCGGGTCATGCTTTCGACACCGCCGGCGACGAACAAGTCTCCATGATCGGTTTCGGCGGCGCGGCCGGCTTGATTGATCGCTTCCAGGCCCGAGCCGCACAAACGGTTAACCGTTGCGCCGGGGATGGTATAGGGGAGCCCGGCTAAGAGTGAAGCATTGCGGGCGACATTGCGCGAATCCTCCCCCGCTTGATTGGTGCAGCCGAAGTAAACGTCTTCGATTTCTTCCTTGTTGACGCCGGTTTTTTCGACGAGCTTGGCGATGATGTATGCGCCGAGATCATCGGTACGGATGTCTTTAAGGATGCCGCTGTGTCGCCCCATGGGCGTGCGCACGGCCTCGACAATTACGGCTTCTCTCATGATTTCACTCGACCTTCATTACAGGATTCCGGTGTGACGAACCCAGGTGCGTGCGCACGGCATCTAATTACGAATTCTTTCATGATTTCACCTGCTCTTCATAAGAGTAGAACCCTCTGCCGGTGGTTTCGCCGAGGAAGCCGGCCACAACAAGCTTTTTAATAAGAGGCGTGGGGCGATACCGGTCGTCGCCGGTTTCGCGCTCGAGACCTTCGAGCACGGCAAGCACTTCATCTAAGCCGATCTGATCCGCCCACCGCAACGGCCCCATCGGATAATTTACACCCAGGCGCATCGCAATGTCGATTTCATCAGCTTTAGCCACGCCTTCTTCGAGGCTGCGCGCCGCTTCATTGATAATTAAACTCAGAATTCGGGGAAAAGTCAGCCCGGCGGCATCTTTCACCTTCACGGATTCCTTGCCTAGCGACTTAAAATGATCTTGCGCTTGCTGCAGCGAGCTGTCAGAGGTTCGAAGTCCGGCCGCTATCTCTATGATCTTCCTGTCTGCGAGCGGGTAGAAAGTCGCAAACCCGACTACCCGCTCGGGCCGATCTGTCCAAGAGGCCATCAAAGTGGTTGAGCCGACCAGACACGACGTGATGATCACCGCGGACGGCGCTAACTCGGTGTCGAGCTTTTCTAGGGTGCGTCTTTTCATTGTCTCATCGCCTGCTAAAGTATCGATCACTAAGGATGAGTTGGCTTGAACGTGTGCGGCATCGCTCACTAACTCCGCGTCCAGACCCTTAACCTTGCTGAGCGCAATCCAGTCCTGCGCCAGCCGGTTGTTGCCGAGGATCGCCAGGCTACTTTTTGTCGTAGACATAGAACCCTCGGCCGGTCTTGCGGCCCAAGTTGCCGCCCATCACCATGCGCTGCTGGATTGGGCTAGGACGAAATCTAGGATCGTGGAAAAATGATTGATAGAGCGAGTCAGTGGCGGCAAAGTTGATGTCATTGCCGATCAGATCCATCAGCTCGAAAGGCCCCATGCGGAAATTGCCCGCCTCCTTCATCACGCGATCGATAGTCTCCACCGAGGCATCGCCATCGCCAAGGACACGCAATGCTTCGTTGTAAAATGGGCGGGCAATGCGATTGACGATGAAGCCGGGCGTGTCTTTCGCGCGCGCCGGCGTCTTGCCCATGCGCCGCATTAAATCCGTGGCCTTGTCGATGACAGCCGGGCTGGTCCGATCCCCTTGCACGACTTCGACCAATGCCATGAGCGGTGGCGGATTAAAAAAATGCAGACCCAGCACTCGCTCCTGATGCTGCGTGTTTGCCGCAATAGCGGTGACATTAAACGAAGATGTGTTGCTTGCCAGGAGCGTTTCCGGGCCGCAAATCGAATCGAGCTGTTTAAAGATATCGCGCTTGAGTTCCAATTTTTCCGGCGCGGCCTCAATCACCAGCGCGGCTCCTTGACAGTCCTCAAGCTGAGTAGTGCTGCGCAAGCGATCGAGAATCTGCTGCTCCTGCTCCGCAGAAAGTTTTCCGCGCTCGCGGCTACCCTTTAAAAAGTCGCGAATACGACCCAGGCCGGTTTCGATGAACTCCTGTTTGATGTCATACAGCAGAGTGTCGAATCCTGCTTGCGCCGCGATCTGTGCGATCCCGGCACCCATAGTCCCGGCGCCGAGCACGGCAATCTTTTCTGTTGGATTGGTCATGCGCTTTGATAATTCAGTGCGGCTTGGAACCGCTCACACGGCCGCACAGAAGATTTATTTTCCCGTAAACGTCGGCGCGCGTTTTTCTAAGAACGCGCGTACGCCTTCATCGTAGTCCGAGCTTCGCCCGGCGATTTCCTGCAAGCAGGCTTCGTACTCGAGATCGACTTCAAGAGTTGCCAGATTGGCGTGATTCACCGCTCTTTTGATCAGGCCGATGCCGCGCGGCGCGGCGGCAACTCTCCCAGCTAATTTCCTGGCTGAATCGGCAAACTCAGCGGTCGGAAATACTTTGGCTACCAAGCCGATCCGTTGGGCCTCGTGAGCATCGACTGTCTCGCCCAGAAGCAGTAGCTCCATGGCTTTGCTAAGGCCGACCAACCGCGGCAGGATGAAGCTGCCGCCGGAATCCGGGGCCAGTCCTACGCGCACGAAGGATTGAATAAATTTCGCCTCTTCCGAAGCGACGCGCAAGTCGCAGGCCAAAGCAAAGTTGCAACCCGCTCCGGCCGCCACCCCGTTGACCGCGGCAATGACGATCTTTTCCATGTGCCGAATTTGCCGGATCATCGGATTGTATTTTTCCCGCAACGAAGCGCCCAGCGATCCCTTCTGATCCGGGGTTCGTCCCTTCAGATCTTGTCCGGCGCAGAAAGCACGGCCAGCTCCAGTGATCAAGAAACAACGCACGTCTTGGTCGCGCTCGCCGCTTTTGAGCGCGTCCATGACTTCCTGATTCATTTGCGGCACGAACGCATTAAGCGCCTGGGGACGATTGAGCGTAATCGTCGCAACGCCGCTTTCCTTTTCGTAAATGATTGTTTCGTACGCCAACAGAGGTGAGTCGCCTTATCTGCCTTTGTATTGGGGTTTGCGCTTTTCCAGAAACGCCTTCATGCCTTCTTTGCGGTCTTCGGATGCGAGCAGCATATAAAAGGATTTTCGTTCGAAGTCGAGGCCTTCGTCGAGCGCGGTGTTGGCCGCTTTGAGCACGGCCTCTTTCGCTGCTTTGATCGCCAATACTGGCTTAGCGGCGATCTTCTTGGCGATATTCTTTGCCTCTTCAAGCATCAGTTCGACCGGAATCACCCGGTTGACCAAGCCGATACGTTCAGCTTCGGCGGCGCCGATGATATCTCCGGTGAGCACCAGTTCCATGGCGCGGTGTTTGCCGATTAAATGAGTCAGCCGCTGAGTGCCTCCGCTGCCGGGGATGATCGCTAAATTTACTTCCGGTTGACCGAAGCGCGCTGTTTCAGAAGCGACGATGATGTCGCAGCTCATGGCCAACTCACAACCGCCGCCCAGGGCGAAGCCGCTGACAGCGGCAATGACGGGCTTTGAAATCTTATTGATCTTATCCCGATATGCGAGACGTCCTTGCACCCGCTCATCGAAGGGGCCGAGCTCGGCCATCTCTTTGATGTCTGCGCCGGCCGCGAATACTTTTTCTCCACCGGTGAGAATGATAACTCGAATAGCTTCACTCTCATCCAGAGCCTGCATTGCCAAGGATAAGTCTTTGACCAGATCATAGGAGAGCGAATTGAGCTGTTGAGGCCGATTCAAAGTTACAACGGCAATGACCCCATCGATTTCAACGGTAACGTTCTCGAAGTCCATGAGTAGCTTGAACTTTAAGACATACACCATGGCCTAAGTCGATTCAAGAAACGATCGCGCGCCGCTCCCATTGGAACAGCTGCGAAAACAGCCAACTGTTGATGCACGCCAAGCCCTACGTTTCCACCAGGCTGCGTTCCGGGCTTTATCGCTAACCAGCTCAATTGACAGGTCTCCGGCGATTTGCAAGTATCGTTTCCTTATGTCCAGCCGCTTGGAGCCTGCTACCCGTCACTATGATGAAAAGCTGCAACATATCCTTAAAACGTCAGCGAAAATCTTTGCCGAAAAAGGCTTTCATCGCACCTCAGTGCGCGACATCTCGCGCGCCACAAAGATGAGTTTGGCGGGTCTCTACTATTACTTTACGACCAAGGAGGAGCTCCTTTATCTGATCCAGGAGCGCTGTTTTCTGACTCTGTTACAGCGCTGGGAACAAGCTTCCGGCGCGGAGATGGATGTGCGCGCTCGCATTGGACTCTTCGCCGCAAATCACCTGAGCTTTTTCTGGCATAACACGCACGAGATGAAAGTGATGGCGCACGAAGACGAGTCATTGAACAGCGAGTTCGCCGATAAGATTCTGGTGCTCAAGCGCCGTTACGTAAAGGTTCTCATGGATCTGGTTGAGGAATGGCAGCAGCAAGAAGGCGGCAAAGGAGTGGACCTGCGGGTCGCGACCTTTTCTCTCTTTGGCATGATGAACTGGACCTATACCTGGTATCAGGCAAAGCGCGATTTGCCGTTGCCTCAATTAATCGAGCAGATGCTGCGGATTTTCTTCTTCGGAGTGTTGAAAGCAGGCCAGATAGATGAGCGGTGGTTTATTTCGAACCCGAGCCGCGAGAAAGATACCTTTTCGCTTTGGCAGAATATTCCTTAGACAGGTGAGACGCGAGGAGCAAAAATGAGTCTAGTGAGGCTCGGCGATAAAGCGCCGGATTTCGCCGTAAAAGGGGTGCACCAGAACAGAGTCTCGGAGTACTCCCTATCTCGCTATAAGGGCAAATGGCTCGTATTATTTTTTTACCCCGCCGATTTTACCTTTATCTGTCCAACCGAGGTCGTTGGCTTCAGCAAGCTGGCCAAGGATTTTGCCGCCCAAGGGGCCGAAATTCTTGGCGTCAGCGTTGATTCTCTGGACAGCCATCGTTCCTGGGCGGATGAATTGGGCGGCATCGATTATCCCCTGCTTAGCGACGAAGAGAAAACTTTGAGCCGAGCCTACGGCGTTCTCGATGAGAGGGAAGGAGTTCCGTTAAGAGCTACTTTCATCATCAATCCCAATGGCGAGGTGAGTTACCTGGTTATTAGCCACGTAAATGTCGGGCGCAGCGTCGAGGAAACTCTGCGCGTTCTCAAAGCGCTGCGCACCGAGCGCCTTTGCCCGTCGGAATGGAAGCCTGGCGAGGCTACCGGCGGTCTCGACCACAAATATTGAGCAGGTCCCGAGTTCCAGATCGGCGCTCGCTCTGCTCGCTCTTTTCTGGTTATGACAATGAAGATTCGGATTTGAAGCAGTGCTAATTCCCCATGGTCCTGGAACTTATACAGCAGAAGAAGCAGGTTATTGAAAGCCGCGCGCGCATTCGTGAATTTGTTTTCGGCATACAAGATGGGCTGATCAGCACGGTGGGTCTCCTGGCCGGTATTCAGGGCGCCACTGAGAACCGGTTGGTGGTCATCATAGCGGGATTTACCGCGATGTTTTCGGGCGCGATTTCGATGGCCGCAGGCTCCTATCTCTCGTCCGCCGCGCAGAAGGAGATATTCGACAAGGAGTTGCGCGAGGCCGAAGCGCTGGCTGAACGAGAGCCGTATATGGCGGCTGAAGGACTACTAAGAGCGCTGGGCGAAGAGGGTTTAAGTAAGGAACAGAGCTACCGGATGGTGAAGGTTCTCAGCCAAGAGCGTAACGTCTTCATGCGGACCTTCCAGGAAAAAGTCTTCGGGCTGGGCAGTGCTGAAATCAATCAGCCGGTTCAGGCTGCGATGGTGATGGGCCTGTCCTTTATTGTCGGCGCGATCGTGCCGATTATTCCTTACATGATCGCATCCGGCCTGACGGCTTTTTATATTTCGGCTCTGCTTGGTGGCATAACACTTTTTGGTGTCGGCGCATTTAAGGGGAAACTCGCGGGTAAGTCACTGACACTCGGCGGTCTGGAATTTTTCCTGGTGGCGGTCGGCGCCGCGGGAGCGGGATATCTGATCGGCATGGTTGTGCAGTACTTCTTTCCCGGAGTTGGTATTCCTGCGGCATAAGCTTCTGCCTCCAAGTTCACCGTAAGTATTTCCTGCACCTGAGCCAAGATAGAAGCCAAATTCCAACGGCCTTTACGGTTTTGGACCAGGCCTGATACTTTGCCGGGACTTCAGTGCACCAACCGCTGAGAGTGCAGATCTCTACAAGCGACCGCTGGATTGCCTTCGCTCCGCCGCGCTCGCCAGTAGCACGGTATCGCTTTGAACAACCGAACTCGGGATAAATAGGCTGCGAAGCAAACCTAAGTTTTCGCGGTCTTCCGCCAAGTCCAGCCCTTTGGGTGTTTCGAGACACATCGGCACACCCCAAAATCGTTCATCGTTCATCAGTAATCGAAAAGCCTCCACGCCGATGTGGCCTTTGCCGATATGCTCGTGCCGATCGACCCGCGAGTTAAATTCTTTTTTTGAATCGTTGAGATGGAACGCGGCCAGCCGTTCGATACCGATGGTCTCGTCGAATTCCGTGAATGTTCGTTCGTAGCCCTCTCTTGTTCGAATATCGTAGCCCGCGGCAAAAGCATGCTCGGTATCAAAGCACACCCGCAGGCGCTCGTTTTCTCGGGTGGCATCGAATATTCTAACGATGTGCTCGAAACGATAGCCGAGATTCGATCCCTGGCCCGCGGTGATCTCCAGGGTCACTTTCACCTTGTAGCCGGGGCAAGCCTGGTGCACTTCATTGAGAGAACTCGCGATGGTTTTAATGCCTTGGTCTTCTCCCGAGCCGACATGGGAACCGGGATGGGCGATCAGATTCGAAACGCCCAATGTCTCGCAACGCTCCATCTCATCGATGAAGGCCAAAATGGAACGCTGCCGCAAAACGCCGTCGGGCGAGCCAAGATTCAATAGATAAGAGTCGTGGGCGATGACCTTCTTGATCCCGGTTGTTTTCTGATT
>JAJONK010000381.1 GCA_021323355.1 Deltaproteobacteria bacterium | reverse complement strand
ACAGCAATGATTCGCGCAGCAGAATCATTGTCGTGCGATTGAATGGGGATACCCTTTCGGGTTCGGGACGAAGGGACGGCCATATAGTACCAAGGAAACTGATTTAGTATAACTAGTTTCCTTTGCCGCGGCAAGGATAGGTGCAGCTCATGGAGCAGAACAGCGACACGCAACAATCAACGGAATTTTGATCATTCGGTCGTCAGGTGCCGGGAATCTGTATCTCCCGGTCGAATCGATTATCAGTCTGCGCCAAGCGCCGGCGTCGAGGTGGTTCGGTGCGATCGAAAGAACGAGGTCCGGTCGAGCACGTTTTCTTGAAATTGCTCGAGATAGAGATAAATCACTGGAGTGATGAACAAGGTGATGAATTGAGAAACGACCAGCCCACCGACAATCACCAGACCCAGCGACCGGCGCGAGGCGCCGTCGGCGCCGATGCCCAGGGCAATCGGCAGCGCGCCGAATACGGCGGCCAGGGTCGTCATCAGAATAGGACGGAAACGGTCCAGGCTGGCATCGTGAATCGCTTGGTCGGCGCGTTCGCCGGCCATAACCCGATGGATGGCGAAATCGACGATCAAAATGCCGTTCTTTTTAACGATGCCCATCAACATAAACATGCCGACGAACGCATAGAGCGATGCTTGTTCGTTAAAAAGCCACAGGGTTAACAGACCTCCCACCAATGCGGTGGGCAAAGTGGATAAAACGGTTAGAGGATGCATGTAGCTTTCATATAGAATTGCCAGGATTACATACATGACGAAGACAGCCAGGGCCATTAACAGGGTTAAGTGTCGCACGGTGTCCTGGAAAGTTTGCGCTTCACCTTGCAGGCTGGCACGGACCGTAGGCGGCACAATTTCTGCCGCCGCCTTGTTGATGAACTCTGTGGCTTCACCGACCGCAACTCCGGGTTTGAGATTGAAGAACAGGGTGACACTGGTGAACTGATTGAGGTGATTCACCGCCTGCGGGCCGAGCGATTCTTTCCAGGTGACCAACGTGTTCAGTGGCACCAGTTTTTTGCCGTCGTCGGATTTAATGTGCAGCAAGGAGAGATCTTGCGCTTCAGAGCGAGCCGCATCCTCGGCTTCCAGAATGACCTGATACTGATCTTCGGGTTTTTTGATTAGATAAAGATAGTTTTGTGCATAGGCACTGCGCAGCAACTGAAGAATGCGCGCCTCTGAGACTCCGTGCAACCGCGCCTGTTCGCGCTTGATCTCAATGTCGAGGTTCGGCGTATTGTTGAAATAGTCGGAAGATAAACTGGCAAAGCCCGGATAAGGCCGCAAACGCTCCATCAGCTTGCCGGCGACATCGTAAACTTGCCTCGGGTTCACACCGGAGAGCGAGAATGCGTACTGCCCCTGATTTTGATTGGTCGCGCCGGTGCTGATCTCGAGCACCGGACGTGGCCGCATAAACGGCATCACTCCCGGCACCATCGCCAGTTTGCCCATCAACCCGCCGGCTACATCTTCAATCGGCGCGCGATTGCCGGGTTCTTCAAGAAACGCAAGGAGCAGGCCCTGATTCGAGGCGAGAAACTGGCCGTTACCCGTCATGGTAAAAGTGGCTCTAACACCTGGATCGGCACGGAGAATTTCGTCGGCCTGATTCTGAAGCTGGTGCATCTGCCCTGGCGACGAGCCTTCGCGGCCGATCATCAACCCGAATATAAAGCTGCTGTCCCCAGGCGGCAGAAAAGCCTTGGGAACGAGCATAAAAAGCCAAACCGTACCTGTTAGGCATATGATCCAAATCAGCGCTGAGACCCAGCGAAAACGTAGAAACCACCAGAGAGCCCGGCTATAGCGATCAAGAAAACTTTTTTCCCAAGCGCTCATCTTCCTTTCCATCCACGTTTTCTTGGAACCTTGGCCTCGATCACTTAACATCCGAGCGCACATAAGCGGGGTCAAAGTCAGCGACACCAAGCCCGAGGCGATGATGGCGACGACAATTGTGACGGCGAATTCGCGAAAGATCCGTCCGACTAGTCCCGGCATGAAGACCAGCGGGATGAAAACCGCGGCAAGCGAAATGGTCATCGAGATGATTGTGAAGCTGATCTCTCGAGCGCTGGCGATGGTCGCTTCGAGAGCTTTTTGGCCGTGCTCCATCCGACGCACGGTATTTTCAAGAAAAACGATGGCATCGTCGACCAGAAAGCCGATCGCCAAGGTGAGGGCCATGAGCGATAGATTATCAAGGCTGAATTCCAGCAGGTCCATGACCACGAACGTGATCAGCAACGACAACGGCAAAGCCACCGCGGGTATCAAAGTGTCGGTGGCGCGGCCGAGAAAAACAAATATGACGATCACCACCAGCGCGAAGGCGATGGCCAAGGTCAACTGGACGTCGAGAATGGAGTGAATGATCGTCTGGGAACGATCATAGATCGGAGTCACCCTCACTGATCCCGGCAACTCGGTGCTGATCAGCGGCAGCAGCTGACGAACGCTTTGAGCCACTTCCACCGCATTGGCCCCCGCCTTCCGGTTAACCGCGACAATTACCGTGGCTGCGGGCGGATCATAACCGCGCACCCAGAAGCGCATGTTGATGCGCTCATCCTGGACCGAATTTTTTACCTGGGCGACATCGCGCAAATAAACCGGCGAGCCGTTCTTGCTGCTGACGATTAGATCGCCATACTCTTTGGCATCATCCAATTGCCCTTGCGGGCGAAGCAGTAACGTTCCGCCAGAGCCGTCGAATTGCCCCGCGCCGATAGTGCTGGTGCCGTTGCGAATCGCTTCAGCGAGATCGTCAACGGAAATGCCGCGGGCCCACATGGCGGACGGGTCGGCTTTGATGCGCACTGCCGACTTGGCGCCAAAAACATTGACCCGGCTGACCCCCGGCAGGATGCTAATGCGCTGGCCTACTTGAGTGCTGGCATAGTCGTAGAGCTGGCCCGCGGTGACGGAATCGCTGGTCAGCGCAATATACATGATCGGTTGATCGTTAGGATTGGTCTTGGAGTATGTCGGTGGCGAAGGTAGATCCACCGGCAAACTGCCGGTAGCCTGTGAAATTGCCGTTTGGACGTCGGTGGCCGCTACATCGACGCTTTTGTCCAACGCAAATTGCAAAGTCAAACTAGTATGTCCCTGGGTACTCTTCGAAATCACCAGCTCGAGCCCGTTGATCTGCATGAACTGGCGCTCGAGAGGCGTAGCGATACTGTTCGCCACGGTATCGGGGCTAGCGCCCGGATAGTTCGCTTGGACCTGAATGACGGGATAATCCACTGCCGGCAAATCGTTGACCGGAAGACGCAGGTAACTGAGAATTCCAAAGAGAACCACCGACACGGTCAAGACCATGGTCATGACCGGCCGGCGAATGAATAACTCCGAGAAGCTCATGATTTGGTGCCAGATTGCGAGGCTGGTGCTGGATCTTTTTTTGTCCCTGGAGCAGCGATCTTAACCTTGCCGCCGGGGGTAACACCAAGCTGGCCATTAATGACGACGCGCTCACCTTCCTTCACGCCTTGCCCAATCACGACTAGATCGCCGTGGCGCTGGCCGACAGTCACTGGCCGCAACTCGGCGCTTTCGTCCTGCTTGACGACATAGACAAATGATCCCTTAGCCGAAAGTTGCGGCGCGTCGGCCGGCACCAAAACCGCCGAGTGATGCGTGTCCAGAATCAACCGGATTCTGGCAAAACGCCCCGGCCAAAAAA
>JAJONK010000380.1 GCA_021323355.1 Deltaproteobacteria bacterium | reverse complement strand
TCGGGGAAGATTGTTTCTCCAGGGTTTGTCAACCTTCACGTTCATTCGCAGTTAAACGTCGGCGATTATTTGCTCGCCGATGTGACCAGGAAGGATTATTTAACCGCCAACTGGTTTGTCTTCGGCGCTCCTTTGAAGGAAAAAATTACTCCGCCGCCGGCGCCGGCAGTGGCAATCGGCCGGAAATACGCGCTGTTTAGCGCCTTGAAGAATGGCGCGACCACGGTCCTCGATCCTGGCGGCGGGCCGGGCGCTTTGGACGAGTACGTCGGCATCGTTGGCCAGCAGGGCGGACGGGTTTTTTTCAGCCCGCCGTACCGCAGCAGCGATATCTTTACCGATGCGCAAGGCCGTCTTTACTATGAGGAACGAGAAGATAAGGGGCGTCCCGGCCTCGAAAGAGCCGTTGCTTTTATCAAGCAATACCACGGCGCTCATAACGGCCGAGTTCAAGGAATACTAAATCCTGCGCAAGCCGAAACTTGCGAGCCCGCGCTGCTCAAAGAAACTGCCGCCGCCGCTAAAGAGCTCGATGTCCCGATTCACCTTCATGCCGGCGGCAACGCACGCGAGTTTCTGCACATTCTGAATACCTACCGAAAGCCGGTGGTGGAATATCTTGCCGGGACAGGAATTCTCGGGCCGCGAACGACCCTCGGCCACATGGCGATCACTGGCGGCCATTCGCGCATCGATTACCCGCGCGGCGACGAATTGAAACTGATCGCGGAGTCCGGCGCAACCGTCGGCCATTGCCCGCACAAATGCGCCAAAATGGCTTTTGCGATGGAATCCTTCGATCAGTACCTGGCCGCCGGCGTCAGGATTGGTCTTGGCACCGATACCTATCCGCTCGATATAATCGCCGAGATGCGTTACGCATCGTTGATTTCGCGCCTGATCGATCGCGACGCCTCCGGCGCGCGACCGGCCGATTGTTTCAACGCAGCGACGATTGGCGGCGCCGATGCTCTGGGCCGGAAAGATCTGGGCCGGCTTGCTGCCGGCGCCAAAGCCGACGTCGTAATTATCAATCTGCGCACCACCCGTTACGGGCCATGGCGTGATCCGATCAACGCGTTAGTCGAGTACGGCAGCGGCGCCGATGTTGAAACGGTGATAGTCGATGGTGAAATCGTCATCGACAACGGCCGGTCGACGCGCATCGACGAAGATGAGCTATTTGCTCAAGCAAACGCAGGCGCGCAGCGCGCGTGGGACGGCTGGGCAACTCGTGACTGGAACGGCAGGAGCACTGAGGACATCGTCCCGCCTGCTTTCCCAACCAGGCGTTAGTGATCGTATCGGTGGAGGCTGCTGCAGCTTCAACAGAGCAAACCTCTCTGCAACCCGGATGCGTGATTCAAGGACATTGATTAAGTCACAGTAGGCGACGCGCCTCCGGCGCGACGGCAATCGGCCTGTAGCTAATAGCAGTCGCAAGCTCTAGTTGGTGCGGCGAAATTGCGAAGATAAACTGCGCGATGCACCAAAAGCAATAAAACTGGCAATAAAGTGTTCGTGTCGCTAATGTATATCGCTGGCATTAGTACCATTGAACCTGCTACGAAATAAGATTGGCCAGGTGAAGCTGCTTTCGGTCCGGTTTTGGCGCGGAAGGTACCATGTACTCAGCGTTATGGCTGTTTAACCACCGCGCTCTAACTCACTCTTGCCGTAGGGTTCTCCTTGACGGGCCTCTAATCATAGTTACGCAACAAATCTTGGACACCAGGCAACTAGATAATCTGCAATGAACCGCAGTAAACAGAGGGCCGGGCTTCGGACTTCGCACATGTAGAAAAAGGAAGGCATTCGGATCATATTCGCTTCTTTGTTTTACCGGCGTTGAGTATGCGGCAAGCGGAAAATTAATTACGAAACAGAAGAAAGGAGCAACGGATATGAAACGAACTTTCGGTGCAACGGTCGCGCTGGCAGTGCTGGCGCTGTTCATATCATCGGCACAGGCGGTGATCAAGATCGAAATAGCCGAGGTCCAAAACGGGTTCGCGTCTGTCAAGGGGAACAATGCGGAAAAGGGCGCCCAGATCACCTGGGATGGGAACGCCGTAACAACAGCGAACAACAATAACGGTGGGTTTTCATTTAACGGTGCTGTACCGGCTGATTGCGTTGGCGAGGTGAGCGATGGAGTGAGTATGATCAATGTCCAGGTGCTCGACTGCACGCCGGTATCTGTGGCCCCCGCTTCGGTACCACGGACGGGGCAGACAACGAGTTATGCGGCAGGTGATGACGGGGCGCTGCAGAAAGGTGTGGCCTGGCCGGTTCCTCGTTTCACCGACAACTCAAACGGCACGATTACGGACAATCTGACACGGTTGATCTGGTTGAAGAATGCGAACTGCCCAAACCTCGGTAGAGGTAGGGCACAAGCGCTCGCCGACGTGGCGAGCCTCAATACAAACGGCACAATGAACGGTAACGATTGTGGTGACACGAGCAACGGAGGAAGTCATGAAACCGACTGGCGTCTGCCGAACATCAGGGAGCTTTTCAGCTTGTTCGATTTTGGGTTTCAACCTGCGCCAACCGATATATTCACCGGATTTATGACAGGCCCTGGGCAGTCCACCTATTGGTCGTCTACTGCGAACGCATTTGACCCGACCTTGGCGTGGGTCGTTGATTTTGATGGCCTAATCCTAATGTTCAATTGCCCGATCCTGGGGTTGTGCTCGGAAACTTTCGTTCTTCCCGTTCGTGGCGGCTGAGTGGTTTGATTCTCTCGACGGGTTGCCTTGAAGCCGGTTAGACCTCAAACCGCGCTCTGCGACCCTATGGGCGTCACAAGCATGACTCCGGACCAACCCGAACACTTCATCTTTGGCTGGATGCTCTGGGCAGAGCAGCATGGGGTCTGGGGAATCATCACCACAGCGGTCTTGCTCACCTCAGCAGCGGTCGGCTTTGCAGTTCTCTTCTGGGCGAGGGGACGAGTCAGAAACCTCAACATCTTTGTCAGACGTGATCGTGATGAGTCGAACTATCCGTTGAAGGTCAAGGTCGAGCTGCGGAACTACACGGGTCGAAGCGTGGTGATCTCCGTTCCATACTTTGTCTACGGTGACCTTCGACCCGATCCAAACGCACGCGGAGACAGCCCGTCACGAGAGTACGAGGTCAAGTTTCCTGACCCAAAGAACCAGGTGCTGTCCGAGGTCGAGTACCTTTTGCGTCACCGCGAAAGCGTCTCCAGTTGGCTGCCGATTGACCCGACGCACACCGACGCAGAGGTAGACCAGGCAATCGAACGCCGATCTGTTGGCAAGTTTCACTGCATGTGCACGTGGCTCCACGACAAGCCAAAGGTCCACAAGCTGACTCGTCGGATATGACGCCTAACTCGCTCAGTGCAACCGCGAATCCGCAATTCAGCGGCTTTGATTAACAACGCGCCTCCGGCGCCAAGACGATCGCCCCCGTTGCAGAGTTCGCAGTCTCCATTCCCTGCAGCGAACGTGAACGTCCAGCAAATTACCAGTTCGCGTCCTGTCCCAAAGCATCGAAGCTGCTCGTTGCGATGCCTTCACAAGTCCAGGCACGCCGCTCAGCCTGTGCAGTGTTCGTTTGTATGCCTAATCGGTTCAAATTCAGGAGTCGTCAGTCTCTCCCGGTTCTGCGCAACGTCGAGTCGTTCCCTGGGGCGATGTCTCCTCTTGGGTCAAAGGAGCCGAATGAACCTGTTCTCTAACAATGTAC
>JAJONK010000379.1 GCA_021323355.1 Deltaproteobacteria bacterium | reverse complement strand
TTGGAGCGGGCGACCGGGGTCGAACCGGCGACGTCCAGCTTGGGAAGCTGGCATTCTACCGCTGAATTACGCCCGCTCAAGTCAGGGTGGATGTGCAGTTAAAATATGGCTTTAGCCTGGGCTTGTCAATGCGAGTGAGCCGGGGCGACGGGAGCAATTTCGGGAATCGCACTGCCCCGAATCTATCGATCATCGTTACTGATCTTGCGCATGGCTGCAGACGTGTTTTATGTTGGCGCAAAAACCGGAGGATGAATGAAATACCGAATTCTTGGTAGAACAGGTTTGCGGGTGAGCGCCGTTGGTCTAGGCACAATGGTTCATGCCGGCCATTTCGGGCCCATGGATGATCGTGAATCCCTGAGCGCGATTGAAACGGCCATGGACTTGGGTGTGAACTTTATTGATACCTCCGATGACTTGGGTGTGAACTTTATTGATACCTCCGATGCCTATGGCGCAGGCTATTCAGAAACATTGCTCGGACAAGCACTGCGCGGTAAACGCGATAAAATCATTTTAGCAACCAAGGGCGGTAACGTCATGGTCGGTCCCGACCGAGGTAAGCGAAATTTCGCGCCTGATTATATCGCTCGGGTCATGGACGAAAGCTTAAAGCGGCTCCAAACCGACTATGTGGATCTGTACCAGCTGCACAATCCGACCGTCGATGTGATCGAGCGCGGCGACGTGTGGGAGGTGCTCGAGCGAGCCAAGAAAGCCGGCAAGATTCGCCATTATGGGGTCTCGATCAATACTATCGAGGAAGGCATCGCGGCAGTGAACGGCGGCCGCTCCGATACGGTACAGCTGGAGTATAATCTTCTCGCGCAAGAGCCGGCGGAAAAAATATTTCCTTTAGCACAAGCAGCCAATGTTGGCATTATCGCGCGGGTGCCGCTGCGTCGCGGAATTTTGACCGGGAAACTAACTGCGGCCGACGACGGCAGATTTCAGGGTGAAGATGTGCGGGCGCGCAGCTTCAAGGGCGAGCCCTTCCGCCGTGAGCTCGAAAAAGCTGAGCAACTCCGATTTCTGCTAGACCGGAACCTACAAACCTTCGCTCAGGCTGCGATCGCTTTTTGCTTGGCCCATCCTGCGGTCAGCACCACGATACCGGGCGCTCGCAACGCCCAGCAGATGCGTGAAAATGCCGCAGGGGCGGATGTGACAATCCGTCCCGAGCATTTACAAAGGATTGACGAGTTATGGCGCAGCAGTTTCAGTTCCTGACGGCTGATTCGTTCCGGTCGGAGGATTCATGCACAAGGTAATTTCCCATTGGCCGGGTAATCATAAGATGGCCGTTATGATCACGGTGATGTTCGAGGTCTGGTCCGAAGGTAAAGCGCCTCCCTACTCACCGATGACCACGGCGCTAAAGCCTGGAACGCCGGACCTTTTAGGAATTTCCTGGTCGCAATACGGGGGCAAGAGCGGTGTCTGGCGACTTATGCGAATACTCGACGAATGTGATGTCAGGGGGACGGTTTGCTTAAACGCCAAATGCGCGGAAGATTTCCCGGATGCCGTAAAACAGCTTCATGAGCGCGGGCATGAAATCTCAGCTCACTCTTACACTCAGGATCTCGTGCTGCCGTATCTGTCGGCGCAAGAAGAGAAAGACGTGATTCAGAAATGCAGTCGCATTATCGAAAGCGTAGTGGGAACCCGCCCGGTGGGTTGGTTCAGCCCGGTGGCCGCGCCGACCGTCAATACCGCGCGATTTCTCGCTGAAGAAGGATTTCTCTGGCACGGGGATTATAACGACACTGATCTGCCTTATTTGATGAACATGCCTGCAGGCCGGCTAGTTGCGATTGCGCACAGCGATTTTACCGACAACCGAACGCTTCGCAGTAGCCCGCGAGATTTTTTCAACGTGTATAAAGACACTTTTGACTCATCGCTGATTAATCTGACGGTTCATACTCATTTTGGCGGACGGCCGTTAATGGCCGCCATGCTCAGCGAGCTGCTCCATTATATGAAAGGGTTTGCAGGTATTTGGTTTGCTCGTCACGACGAAGTCGCGCGCTGGGTGCTGGAACAAGCGGAAGCATGAGAGGTGGGGCAAGTTAGGGTGCGGGTACGCGCTTCACCTCTGGCTTGGCATGTCACAAAGAGACTACCGGCCCAAACTGAACCATCACCTGCACATATTACTAGGCGTAAAGAGTTAAAACTCGCCGTGAAAGATGCCGCGCTGTCCGCGTGCTTCTTCGACGCCGACTTCCATGCTGCGGATCCGGGCGTGCGGAAACTTCTTACGAACTTCGCGCCGGATCTGATCCGCAACGTGTTCGGCCAACAACTCGGTGCTGGTGTTGACAAGGGGAAGGAGAATCACGTCTTGTCGCGGCAGTAAGAGCCGCTGTGTTTTGTAGCGCACTTCGATTTCCTTGCCTCGACGGTGCACTTTGACTACCGGGCTCTCGGTTTGAATCAAAGTGCGATGATCCAATGCATCGCAAACCTGCTTGACCAAAGGTTTGAACGTGATGAAGTCGAGCACGACTCCGGCGTGATCGATTTCTCCTTCGAGCGTCACCGAAACCTGGTAGTTGTGGCCGTGCAAAGGTTCCCTCTGGCCATCCGGGAAAATTAGAAAATGAGCCGAGGCAAAATTAAAATAATCTTTGGCGACTTCAATGCTGAAAAATCGTGACATTCCTCGGACGTTAGCCAAAAGCCTCCACTGTTTCAAGCAATCAGTCGTGAATTGGCGCGAAAGAGCGATTTTTAAAAACGCTCTTTATCCTGAATTTAACTTGCAACCCGAGCTTGGAAGAGTTAGGTGAGGAACCTATGCAACTAAGGGAATCCCTCGGCGTGCGCGATGGCGAGATGGTGTCGCTGATTGGCGCGGGCGGAAAAACCACAACGTTGTTGCAATTGGCCAAGGAACTGCGCGATGCGGGGAAGAAAGTTCTGGTCACAACCACGACGAAAATTTTCAAACCAAGCAAACCACACGTTGACCGACTGTTTATCGTCGAAGACGTCGATGCGCTACTGCGCGAGGCAACCAAGCTCGATGCGCCGCTGATTATCGGCGCCGGTTCTAAGCTCGATCAGGACAAGTTAATCGGATTGCCTCCTCGCTGGCTCGATGAGATCGCGAGGAGCAAGCACTTCGCTGCGGTTTTGGTGGAAGCAGATGGAGCGGCGTCGCGGCTCTTCAAGGTTCCGTCGGAGTTCGAGCCGGTGATCCCAGGCGCTACCAGTCTAACGATCTGGGTTTTGTCGATAAAAGTAGTGGGCAAACCGTTGGATGGTACTTCGGTCCATCGAGCGGAAACGGCAGCAGCGCTGTCAGGCATGCCGCTGGGAACTCTGGTCACCGAACAACTGATTTTAAACCTGGCGCGGCACCCTGAAGGTTGTCTCAAAGGCATTCCAGCGGCAAGTCGAAAATCAGCGATGATCAATCAGGCGGACAGTCCGGAAGAAATCGAACGGGCGAAACAGTTAGGCAAAGCTCTGCTCCAGTTGGAATTCGATCGCGTGGTGATCAACAGTTTTGTTGATAGCGGGCTCAGCAATGAAGTGATTTCCCACTAGTCAAAAATTTTACATCATGATTTCCGCCGTTGTTTTGGCCGCAGGCCGCGCTGAGAGAATGGGTGAGCAAAAGCTATTGCTGCCGCTCAACGATAAGCCGGTGCTTCAATGGGTGCTGGAGAGCGCATTGGCGTCGAGCGTTCATGAGGTGACTTGTGTCGTGCGTGATCTCAAGGCCGTGCGACAAAGAATCGCGCTGGCGCATCATCGACTCCATTGGCTAATCAACTACGCCGCGGATCGGGGGCAGAGCACCTCGGTGATAGCCGGGCTATGGGCAATCGAGCCCAGGAGCGACGGCGCGCTATTTCTGGTCGGCGACCAGCCGCTGGTCAGAAAGGATCTGCTTGACGCCTTGATTCAACGATTCGAACAGAGCTCGGCTTTGATCGTTGCTCCCTCGTTCAAGGGACAAGCGCGCAATCCGGTTCTGTTCCGGCGCGAACTCTTCCCGGAGATTCTCCGCTTGACAGGCGACCGCGGCGGCCGGTTCTTGATTGAGAAGCACAAAAGCAGAACGGAGTACGTCGAGTGGCAACAAGAGATGCCGTTTATGGATATCGATGTGAGAGAGGATTACGAACGACTGAAGGAATTGGCATAGCTCAACAATTCAATTTGCTCGTCCGACTGCTTCTCCCACCGATCTGAATCCATCTCGTTCGAGCAGCTTGATCAAGCCCTGGTTGATCCGCTTAACCGCCGCCGGACCCTCATAGACAAATCCTGTATAGATCTGCACCGCGGATGCTCCGGCGGTAATCTTGTCATACGCGTCTCGGGCATTGAAGATTCCGCCGACACCGATGATCGGCAGCCGTCCTCCGGTATGCTTATAGATATGAGAAACAAAGTTCGTCACCATCGATGTGATTGGCCTGCCGCTTAAACCGCCGGGTTCCCGGCCCAACGGTGATTTCAAGCTGTCACGCATAAATGCGCTGGCGTTGGTGGCGACGATGCCTGCTAGTTCGAACGAATTCACCACCTCGATAATCTGGTCCACCTGCGCAAAATCTATATCCGGCGCGATCTTAACAAACACAGGTTTTTCTTGCCGCTGCGCCGCTGCCGCAAGTTGCCGGTTTTTTTCCTGAACAGCGCTAAGCAAATCCGCAAGCAGCGTTTTACCCTGCAGGTCGCGCAGGTTCGGTGTATTGGGTGAACTTACGTTCAAGGTAAAAAAGTCGCCGTGCGAATAGAGCTTTTCAAAAGTCGAGAGAAAATCCGCCACGGCGTCCTTGGTTTCGACGATCTTGGTCCGGCCGATATTAATACCCAGCGGAATCCCCGGGATCTTGCCGTGAGCTCTCAGGTTGGCCAGTCTCGCGGCAATTGCGGTTGCGCCTTCGTTGTTGAAGCCAAGACGATTGATCAGCGCGCAATCTTCGGGCAAGCGGTACAATCGCGGCTTTGGATTTCCCGGTTGAGCCTGGGCCGTCACCGCACCCAATTCCATAAAGCCGAATCCGAAAGCAGAGATGGTCTTAAGCGCGACTGCATTCTTATCAAAGCCTCCGGCCAGGCCGACCGGATTAGAAAAAATCAAAGATTTAATTTGCACGTTGAGCCGTTTGTCCGTCACGCGGTAAAAGCGATCGAGAGGACCGTGCAGGAACTGTAATCGCGAGAGTAAATTTAGAGTTCGGTCGTGGCTTTGTTCCGGATCTTTACTAAACAACCACGGACGAATGATAGATTTGTAAAGCATTATTAGATGATCTAGCGGAAAGTTTATCGCTGGGCTAGTGGTTGAGAGGTTCGGAAGCTGAAAAGTCTTCCAACGAAAGAGGGAGAACCATTGGGTTCTCCCTCCCTGAGTGTAACCCGAGGCAGAGTGCTACTTTTCGAACACCGCCCGAAGTACGTCCTTACCCAACCGTAATGGAAAATTACCCGGATCTGCAGTTATTTGAAAGGTGCGCACGCCGATGGAGTCATCAACATGTTTTCCTGCATAACCATGTACTGCCTGGTTTCCGGCGGCCAGCCGGCGACTTTCTTCGAGGCTTCAGCGCGAACCCGTTCACGTTCCCCGGCATCGCGATATGCCCACACGTGAATGAATTGGTTAAGTGGACCGATGGCGCTGACCCATATGCCAATCAGGGGCGAGAGCTTCGCCCGCTCAGGAATCACTTTGCCAAAAGCCTCAAGGACCTTGGGCATCGTGCCGGGCTGGTAAGTATAAGTGCGAAATTCGTATATGTTGCCCTGCTTCGTTTCAGGTAATGGCGGCGAAAATGGCGCAGGCTGCAGAATCTTATTCTCCTGGGTGACGATGAATTCCTGGGTCTTCGGCGGCCACATGCCGGTCTTTCTGGCCTCATTGCCAATCCGTTCACGGTCCTCAAAACTTTCGTAAGGCCAGACATGGACGACGCGATTAAGGCCGCCCACCTCCGATTGCCACAGGCCCAGCAGCCGTGAAAACTGCAGGCGTGCCGTTAATCCTTCAGCAAATTTTTCGACGAAGTTAGCAGTCATGCCGGGTTTCAGCACATAGGTTCGCATTTCTAAGGGGTTTTCTATCCTTTCCCACAAAGCGGTGAACAAATGCAACAGGGATAGGTGACTCAGATCGTCAAACTTTCCTCTTCAATAAGAGTTGCGGAGCGCGGGCCAGCGCGGGCGAACCGAAGATCGTTCGAATCCTTCGGTTACCTTGAAGATCAATGGTGAGCATCCTTTGCGCAACTTGTCACTTTTGTCGAGAGCCCAAGATTTGTTGACGCGGTTCATCCTTGGAAACTCCCGCAAGTGACGAAAACACTGCAGTCGCGCCTGGTATGTTTGTTGCTCGATGATGAGCCTTCCAACCTGAAAGGAGCGTTTCACTCAGTCTTAACGCAACCACACCATGAACTTATTCGCACGTAAACCAACCGAAGACTCAGCATTGGCGGAAGACGGATCCGGTACGCAGCAAACAAAGCCGTCAGCGCCTGTGAGCTGGAAAGATTTTGGCGCGGCTCAACAAAGGGAAGCCGATGAAAATCGATCGAGCACAATTTGGCAGCGGCAACATCGATCGTTCTATCTGCCGGTCAAAGGCAAGTTCGCTCTCTCCACAGCCTTTGCTTGCGCATGGGTTTTTCTATCCTGGAATCTCGCCCAGCCTTGGCTAAGCGAGCTCGCCAATGATATCGGGTACGCGCCGGCTGTGGTGATTATTTTCTTTATCGCGCTCTTTCCCGGTTTCTTGAATGCGCACATCATCTCGAGTGTCATCCTGGACCGGCCGCCTGAGCTCCGCTTCGATATAGAGTATCCGCCGATTAACCTCTTGATTGCCGCTTACAATGAAGCTCAAGAGATTGGCGAAACGATTCGCGGTATAAAGGGACAGGACTACCCCGGCCGGATAGATATCATCGTGGTTGATGACGGTTCCACGGATAACACTATCAGCATTCTCAACTCCTTCGATTTGCCGAATCTGAAAATTATTCGGGCGAATCACGGCGGCAAGGCAAAGGCGCTTAACGAAGGACTCAATCATGTAAGTCACGACATCATCGTTTGTATCGATGCGGATACTTTCCTTCAGCCGGAAGCGTTGAAGCGACTCGTCGCCCGCTTTTTGAGTGATCCGCAGGGCACGGCGGCGGTTGCGGGATGCGTTCTTGTAAAAAATTCTCGCGACACTTTTATGACACGGCTACAGGAGTGGGATTACTTTACCGGGATTGCATCGGCTAAACGTCAACAATCTTTATATCAGGGAACGTTGGTTGCCCAAGGAGCTTTTAGCGCCTTCAACAGCAAGGTTGTCAAGGCGCACAAAGGTTGGCCCTCGGTTATCGGAGAGGACATCGTTCTGACCTGGGCGCTCATCAAAAGCGGCTGGCGTATTGGCTTTGAGCCGACCGCCATCGGCTTTACCGCCGCGCCGACGACCCTGAATGGTTTTTTCCGTCAGAGAAAACGCTGGGCGCGAGGCATGATCGAAGGATTGAAGCAGCACGGTCATTTGATCTGGAGCAGTTCTCGATTATCAGCTTTTTTCGTCGGGATTGATTTCGTCATCCCGCTGATGGACTTGTTCTATACGTTTGTATTTCTACCCGGCATCATTCTAGCCCTCTTCGGCTACTACTATATTGTCGGTCCGACCACGTTGCTGGTTCTACCGATGGCGTTTTTGATCGTGTTCTTTATGTATCGAAAACAACAAGTAGTCTTTAAAACACTCCGTCTTCGGGTGCGGCAAAATTTCGCCGGCTTTATCGTGTACATGCTTATCTATCAAATAATCATGTCGCCGATCTGTGTTATCGGCTATGTCCAAGAACTACTCGGAACTGCCAAACGGTGGTAACAGATACGCCACTGCATGGCGCATCCTGAATAACGCCGCTTCCGAAATCGATCAGAATCTCGCCGGCAAGTACATCTAAGCATCAATTCAACGGGTCCAAACCACAGAAAAATGTGGACCACTGAAAATGTTTGTGGCATTTTAGTGAATCTGCTTACTTTTAGTACTTCGAGGAAACTTTGATCGAATCAAAACTAATTGATCGCGTTCTACGACAGCATAGGGCCGTATTCGCAGCGACTTTGACAGTGATGATAATATTCATGTCATGTTCGCCGATGCTGGCCGCCGAGTCGGCCGATTCTGTTGATGCACTACAGAGTAAGATTAAAGCCACATCGGATCGATCGACTTTAGCCAGACTGCACAAGCAGCTGGGCGATCAATATATAGCTCAAGATCGGATCGCGGAAGCGGCTGAGGCGTACGGTGATGCGCTGGAAACTGACCGGGATCAATTCTCCAGTGCAGAACGCGTGCGAATGGCTATCTATCTGTCGTGGGCGGATAAATTAAAACCGTCGGAGCGCGAGCTTAGAGCGGTGCTTGCCCGGGAACCGAAACACAAGGAAGCGCGCACTCATCTGGCGCGGGTACTATCCTGGCAAGGTGAGCTGTCTGAAGCCATTGAAGAAGCCGACAACGTACTTAAGGAGCATCCGAATGATCGGGAAGCCTCACTGATCAAAGCCGATGCGTTGCAATGGCGAGGAAACTACAGCGAGGCAATTCCGCTATACAGGCAACTCGCCGCAAATGATAACTTCGATGCGCAGGTTGGGCTCTCCCGGTCTCTTCTTGCGACCGGAAATCGCACTGGATCCGTAGAAATCATGAGCTCATTGAAACCCGGCAACGCTCGACAAGAGCGGGAGTTGATGAAATTGCGGGAGTCCATCGATCAGGAGACTCGACCTTCTTTAGACGCCCGTTACAATTACTTCAGTGATTCCGACGACAACCGCCTGAACCGTTACTCGCTCTCATCGAATTTCTCAATTGGCAATCAGAAGCTCGGACTGACCTTCAGGCACACAGATGCCGAGGACGAGACACGAGACAATCGAGCTGAGGACCTGTCGTTCCGAGTTTATACTAATCCGACAGAGTGGCTTACGCTTGGCGGCGGCTTGGGCTTCACTCAACTCCGGGATGGCCGAACCTCAACCTTCCCGACCGGTCACTTAAGGATTGAAACGAAGTTATTTAGAGGCGCGGCCGGTGCTACCGTGCATCGGGAGGTTATCAGTGAGACGGCTGAACTGATCGAAAATCGTATACGGATGACAGATGTCGGGCTTTACCTGTCGCAACCTCTAACCGATCGAATAACCGTCTATGCCGGTTACAACTACAAGGGTCTATGCCGGTTACAACTACAAGGATTTCTCTGATGGCAACCACGCCAACGATGTGCGACTGGTGTCCCAATACGCGCTTTATTTCAATCCGCGCATTAACATCGGCTACCGCTTTCGCTTTCTCGACTTTCACGAGCAAAGCGGCAGCGGGTTTTTCGATCCCAGCAACTACATCGCCAACCGCGTTTTTACTTCCTATTGGTTAGAACGAGACAAGTATTACACCTATCTCGAAGGTTATTTTGGCTACGAAACTTTTCGTAGAAACCGCGTTGCCTCCGACAACTTCATCTACGGCGGCTCCGGCAGTATCGGCTTTAAGCCGATTTCTACTTTGGCGATAGAGTTTAACGCCGAAGGTGGCACCTTCGCCGCCGGCTCAGCTTCCGGCTTCAACTATTTCGTCATCGGCCCGAGAGTTCTGTTCAGATTCTAAGTCGCCGCACCTCGCCGGCAGGATGATGCCGGGAGTTCTCAGCTAACCCCAAGCGCTCGATCTTCCATTCGCCTTTCTCTGGCAGAACACTGCCACGTGGCGGAGTTCTATCCGACCAAAGCGCAGAGCAATTTCAAAAAGCAAATAGACGGCCAGGTATCTTGGTCGCGTCTCGCATGGAAGTTTTGGGGACGGAGTAGTTTTACAAGCCATTCAATCTTGATAAGAAAAGATTCAGTGGAGCTTCGGTCCGGCGAAATGCCAACGACCGACGGTGTTTTCACCGGGCTCATCTCGTCTTTTGATCAGTAGCAGGGGGAGTCATGAAGTCACGGGCCGCGGTTGCTTGGGAAGCCGGCAAACCCTTAGTCATTGAAGAAATCGAAGTAGAGGGACCGAAAAGTGGCGAGGTCCTGCTCAACGTAAAAGCGACCGGTGTCTGCCACACGGACGCTTTCACGCTTTCGGGAAAAGACCCGGAAGGAATCTTCCCCGCCGTCATGGGGCATGAAGGCGGCGCCATCGTTTTGGAGGTTGGCAAAGGCGTGGCTGGGGTTAAGGCCGGCGATCATGTAATTCCGCTGTACATCCCGGAGTGCGGTCAATGTAAATTCTGCCGCTCGGGACGGACCAATCTATGCGGTGCAATCCGGACCACGCAGGGTAAAGGCGTGATGCCGGATGGCACGTCGCGTTTCTCAACAAACGGAAAGGCCGTTTACCACTACATGGGCACCTCGACATTTTCCGAATACACGGTAGTGCCTGAAATAGCCGTGGCCAGAATAAATCCGGCCGCTCCTTTGGAAAAGGTTTGTCTGCTCGGGTGTGGTATCACGACCGGAATTGGCGCCGTCCTAAACACCGCGAAAGTTAGAGCCGGTTCGACCGCAGCCGTCTTCGGCTTGGGCGGCATCGGTCTCAGTGTTATCCAGGGTTTGTTGATGGCAAAAGCGAGTCGAATCATAGCTATCGATACCAACCATCATAAATTCGAAATGGCCAAGAGTTTGGGTGCCACGGATTTCGTCAGCCCGCAACAGAACGGCAGGCCGATTCAAGAGCTTATCATCGACATGACTGATGGCGGCGTGGACTATTCGTTCGAATGCATCGGCAATGTCACTACGATGCGGGCCGCTCTCGAGTGTTGCCATAAAGGTTGGGGGGAGTCGGTGATCATCGGTGTCGCAGCGGCGGGCCAAGAGATCAGTACCCGCCCCTTTCAGCTGGTTACCGGACGAGTGTGGCGCGGCACGGCGTTCGGCGGGGTTAAAGGCCGCAGCCAATTGCCCGGCTATGTGGATCAATATTTAGAAGGCGAGATCAAAATCGATCCGATGATCACTCACAACCTGCCGTTGGATCAGATCAATGAAGCATTCGAGTTAATGCACGAGGGAAAAAGCATTCGCTCGGTTATACATTTCTGATAGCGCGGTTCGAGCTTACGGAAGCCTGCTAGAATCAGTCTGATATAAATCCAGTGCGTGATCACGGAGGGGCTGAATTTGCGCTGCTTTGCTGCAGGCAAACGGCTTGCAGTTTAGACGATTTCTTTGCTTGAGGTTCCGACCAATCGATTATTGATCGACTGTTTGCGTTACGACTTGGGTTTGACCGGCACCAAGGAGGGATGCAGCGTTGGAGTCTGCGGCGCATGCACGGTGCTGATGGATGATGAAATGATCAGTTCTTGTATCACGCTCGCGGTCATGGCTGATGGGCACGAGATCACGACGGTCGAAGGTCTTGCCCGAAACGGTGAGCTTCATCCGGTGCAAAAGAGCTTTATTCAGTACGGCGGTTTTCAGTGCGGCATCTGCACTCCCGGGCAGGTGGTTGCTGCTAAGGCTTTGCTCGACGAAAATCCCAGACCCACCGAGGACGAGATCAAGGATTGGATGATGGGCAACCTTTGCCGTTGCACCGGTTACTACAAGATCATTGAATCGATCCAGAAGGCGCACCAGTTCGCAAGATAAGGACACAGCCATGATACCCTTTGAATATCGTACGCCTAAAAGTCTCAAGGAAGTGCATGCAACGTTAAAAGAATTCGGATCCGACGCGAAGCTCATCGCCGGCGGCACCTCGCTGGTGATCATGATGAGGCAGCGGTTGGTCAGGCCGAACTGTCTCGTGAGCTTACGGTCGGTGCGAGGGCTGAACAGTATTGAGATTCATGATGGCGGCACCCGGATCGGCGGATTGGCCACACATCGCGAAGTGGAGTCGTCCTCTTTGCTGCGCCGCAGATTGCCACTACTCGCGGAAACCTATCACCATGTTGCGACGATTCGGATTCGTAACATGGCCACTGTCGGCGGCGGATTAGCGCACGCTGATCCCAACCAGGATCCTCCTCCGACGTTGATTGCCCTCGGGGCTACGGTGAAGGCAACATCGGCCGACGGTAGCCGGGTCATTCCCCTGGATGAGTTTTTTACTGACTACTATGAAACCGTTCTCAAACCGGATGAAATCGTCACCGAAGTGTTCATTCCCAAAATGGCGCCCAATAGCGCCGGCGCTTACTTGAAGTTCCTGCCGCGTACCGCGGATGATTATGCCACCGTTTCCGCGGCCGCGGTGCTCACTCTGGATAAAACTGGAAAAATGATCAATGACGTGCGTATTGCCCTAGGCAGTGTCGGAGTAACTCCGATCAGAGCCACCGCGGCGGAAGCCGTATTGCGTGGCCAGCCTCTGAAAGCAGAGGCTTTTGCCGAGGCCGGAGAAAAGGCCAAAGAGGCGGTTGATCCAGTAAGTGATTTCCGTGGCTCTGCTGCCTATAAAAGGGAAATGGCAGGGGTGTTCGTGCGGCGGGCGCTGGAGAAAGCTTTGGCCAACCTGCGTCAGCAAGCTAAACCGAAGCCTGCTCTGAAGGCTATCAAGAA